>JBDLIA010000007.1 GCA_039715185.1 Gemmatimonadota bacterium | reverse complement strand
GCGTGCACCAACTGCGCGAAGTGTGGCTCGGGCTCGGTGAAGGACTCGTACAGCATGCCCATCGTCTCGCCGCCGATGTCGATCAGCTGCGAGCTCTCGGGGATGGACGGACCCACGCTCAGGTGCCGGCCCTTGGAGAGCTTGTTCATGGCGATCAGGTAGTCGCCACGCGGGTTGCGTGTGTCGCCGTGGCTCGTGACCAGGTGGCCGATGTTGAAGTGCGCCGGGATCTTGCCGAGGATGATCGACTCGGGGTCGATGCCCTCCTCGTAGGGCGGCAGCTTCCACTTGGCCACCGACGACTCCACGAACAGCGACGTGTACGCGTTGCCGCGCCCGTCGAACTGCGTGTGCAGCGGCCCGAGGCCGATCGGGACCTCCATCACGACCGTGTTGTCGTAGTTGAGGACCGGTATGCCGTCCTCTTCACCGGTGAAGTCCTGGTCGTCGATGGCGCGCTTGAGCAGCTCCCAAGAGTACACGGTCACAGTCGGCGACAGCTTGCCCGAGCAGATGACGTACTCGCCGCTGGGGTCCACGTCGGCGCCGTGCGGGCTCTTGGCGCAGGGCACCAGGTACATGACGCCAGGGTTGTCCGCCGGGTCCAACACCGGGATGCCCTCGATGTCGGTGCCGCGTCCCTGCTCGGTGAGTTGCTCCGCGAGACGCCAGTCGACGATCGCCATGTAGTCGCGGTCCTTCTGCGATGCGGTGATCTCGAGTTTGCCGGTGGCGCGCTCCGAGTTGTACGAGGACCAGAACGCCCAGCCGTCGGACGGGCCCTTGCCGGTCGCGCCCAGGTCCCAGTTGAACGGCGGCGTGATGATCTGCCAGCCCACGCTCATGGTACCGTCGTCCGGGTCGATGCGGATTCCCGTGACCGCGCCCTTGAAGTCGGTCGCGTAGTCGGCGACCGGCACGAAGCGGTTGGGAACCGGCACGCTGAAGCGCGTCGCCACCAGAGCGTACTCGGTGTCGTTGGTGACCATCGACGAGCCGTGGTTGCCCATGGTGTTGGGAATCGGCCCCAGGATCTGCTTGGTCTTGAAGTCGCGCATGTCGATGCGCGCGACGCGGTTGTTGGCGTTGTCGTTGACGAACAGCCAGCGCCCGTCGTAGTCCCCGTCGGTCTTGGACATCGCGGGGTGGTGGACGTCGCCCCAGGTGAAGTCGCCAAGCATCGCCTTGCTGTCCTCGTCGAAGCCGTAGCCCGTGCCGGGATACGGCGTGAAGACCGGGATCGTCGCGATGTGGCGCATGGACGGGACGCCGGCCACGAAAACCTGGCCGGAGTGTCCGCCGGAGTAGAACAGGTAGTACTCGTCCAGGTCGCCGGGCTTGATGAACGTCCGCAGCGCGGCGGCCTGGACGTCGGCGGTCGCCAGCGTCTGCTGGCCGGGAATGCTCGGGGCGCGCTCTCCGCAGGCGGAGACGGCCAGGGCCGCCGCGACGGCGGCCCCGAGGAGCCTCAGGTTCTTCATCGTGGCCTCCATCAGTTGTCGTTCACTTGCAAGACACCCACCATCCCCAACAGCGCGTGTGGGTCGCACTGGAAGTTGTATTCGCCGGGCGGAAACTCGACGAGGAAGTCCCAGGTCTGGCCCGGCAACTGTAGCATGGGCCCCGATCCCGGCATGTTCGGCTTGCCGAGGTTCGTCGAATCCGGGAACGCCGCGTTGTGCACGCCCGAGACGAGCACGAAGCGCAGCGTGTCGCCGCGGCGCGCCTCGATGTTCGCCGGCTCGAAGTAGTTGCCCTTTTCGTCGGTGATCATCTGGATCTCGATGATCTCGCCCGTGGGCGCGGGCGCTTCTGCCGTGGGGGCGGCTTCGACGTCGGCCTGATCGGCTCCGCCGGCCGGCGCGTCAGAGGCGCCCCCGCACGCAACAAGAAACCCCGTCAGCGTGGCGATTGTCACTGCCGTCAAACGCATGGACTGTCCTCCCGGATCGGCGTCGTTTGGCCCTTGGTTCCAGGCCTCACGCGCGTCGAAAGAGAATTCATCATATCGATGTGAACTTTATCTCCCGAGATTGTAAGTGCTGTGGGGAAAGCGCGGAAGTTGGGTAGGGTTCGGGCCGACGCGGCGTGGGGAATCACACTACAGCGCGGCCGCCCCCGACACCTCCAGGAGGTCGGCCACGGTGGTCAGCTCGAAGAACCGGCGGACCTCGCCGGCGACCGGGCTCCAGGCGGCGTGCGCTGCGCACGGCGTCTCGTCGCTGCACCCGCCTCGGCCGAGCAGACAGAGCGCCTGGCCCTCGACCGACTCGAACGGGGCGATCACGCGCGCGACCTGGAGCTCCGAGGGTGCAACCGACAGCACGAATCCTCCCCCGGGGCCGCGCTTGGAAGAGACCACCCCCGTGCCCGCGAGCACGTGCAGGACCTTGGACAGGTAGTTGCGCGGGGCGCCCAGCCTGGCCGCTATGCGGTCCACCGGGACGGGTGGTCCGTCCTCAGGGCCGTCTGCAAGCAGCAGGACCGCCCGGAGGGCGTAGGCGCCGGACTGAGAGAGCATGTTTTCTCGGCTGCTCGGGTGAGTTCAGCCGAAACCTGCTCGCCCATACGGGCCTCCTACAAGGCGCGAATCCCCCGCATCGTGTGGGGGGGATTACTACGCGAGTGCCGAAAGGCCGGGGCCGGCCGTGGCCGACCCCGGCCTTCGCTACCGGATGGAGATCACGCTGAACGATCGATCAGCCGCACGCGCCGGGCACCTCGAACACCGTCGTCTGAGCCTGGATGAACTGATCCGTGAGCACTTCACCTCTTACGGTGACTTCGATGAAATCGCCGCCGACCCTCGTGACCACTCCGTCGAAGAAGCCAGACTCTATCTGGGTACGGATCTCCGGGCCCGACAACGACCTCAGGGTTTCTCGATTGCGCGCCCGGATTCGCAGCGTCTGGGTGAAGGGGGTCACCACGTTTTCTACCGTCCTGACGATATCCGTGGCCACGAGCGCGGAAAACGGCGGTACGACTAACTCCCTCGAGCGCGACACCCGGTTCTGCACCTCCTCGGTTTCCTCGAAGGTGTTTCCAGTCTGAAATGTCAGCGACGTGCTGAGTTTCCAACTCGTGCTCACTTCGGCTGACACATCCACGAGGAGCGGGGGGACGGGAACCGTGGTGGACGCTCCCACCGTGAGGGTGCTGCCGATCTCGAATCCGGCGAAGATCTGCAGGCTCTCGGAGGTCGCGAAGGTCGTCCGTCTGGTCCGGGTCAGCTCCGTCCCGATCGTCTCCGTCAACGTCGCAGCCGAGCAGTTCGTGAGCGTGGCCTGAAACGCGAAGTCGAGGCGCTCCGGAGGTATTACGGGCTGATTGAACGACGTGCCGCGATCCGTGATGTCCCAAGCCAACGCCCCCGAAACAAACCTGAATCGGGTAGCGGTGCCCCGGGAGGCATCGAGAAACACCCTGCCGTCCAGCAGCAGGCCGGGAGGCTCATACACCGCGTACAGATTCGTGCCGGCCCGCCTCAGCCGAACCCAGCCCCCTGGTTCCGACTCGGCCACCAACTCGGCGCGCGCTATCGAGTTCTCGCAGGCCGAATCATCGTCGAATCTGCCATCGAAGACGAGTCGTGCCCGGGCGAAAAGCGGCGCGCGAACGCACCCAGCCGATTCGCTCGGGGTAGCGAGATTCCGCACCGAGTAGGTGTCATCTCCGATGATCGAAAAGTGGAAGGCCTGCACTACCGTATCCTGTACGAACGGCTCGGTGGTGAAGGCCCGGACTACCAGATCGAGGGGGCCGGGCTCACCGACCGTAAGCAGCCCGTCAAAGCCATCCGGGATCAGCAGGTATGGGACCCCCTGCGTCAGTACGAACGGTGGTGGAATGGGCGGGAGGGTATCGTTTTTAATCAAGAAGGGAAGGTTCGAGTCGTCCAAACGGACGGGTTCCCCCGATAGGCTGGCCAGCACGGTCCCGGACGAGTCCACTATCGCTATGTCAGCCGCGATCTCTCTCTCGAAAGCCGTTCTCTGGTTCTCGGTGAGCGAGTCGTTCTGGATGATCAGGATGGCCACGTTCGTGAGCGGATCGATTTCGAGCGTGGTGTCGAAGGCCGGGTGGTCGGGGAAGGCGAGCTCTGCCTGGGTCGGGAGGTATCCCTTCCTGAAGATCGGCCGGACATCCAGGACGAGGCCTATGCTGCCCTCGTACAGGTCGACATCACTTGGATCGATCTGTACGGGTGGGCCCTCCTGGTCAACGGGGCCGACGATGTCGTCTCCGCAGCCCGCCAGGATCAGACACGCCAGGATGGGAACGTAGCGCTGCGGCGACATGGGGCCTCCCATTCTCGAGGGAGCGGACCGGGGCTGTGGCGGGTCGGTGGCCCGAGCGGCATTCCCGCGTCGGAACGCAAGCGGCGGGCTAGAAGCGCCCGGTGGGTCGAGCTACTATCAGATTAGGGAGAAGTACGGGCCCAGGGAAGATTTTTTTGCCGGGCCGCACACGGTGCCGTCGTGATCGGGCCGGCGGCAGAGCGTGCGCTCCCGGGCTGCCGGGCTTGGTCCCGGCCCGGGAGCGCCCGCCCGCCCGCTACACCCCCTCGAACAGCACCGTGCTGATGTACCGCTCGGCGAAGGACGGGATGATCGCGACGACGGTCTTGCCGTCCAGCTCGGGCCCCGCGGCCTGACGGTACGCAGCCACCAGCGCCGCGCCTCCCGAGATGCCCATGGGGATGCCCTCGATCCGGGCCACGCGGCGCGCCATGTCGATGGCCTCCTCGTTGCCCACGACCTCGACCTCGTCGATCAGGTCGGTGTCGAGCACGCCGGGCACGAAGCCCGCGCCGATGCCCTGGATCATGTTGCCGGGGCCCGGCTCGCCGCCCGACAGGATCGGGGACGTGGCGGGCTCTACCGCGACGGTCTTCATGTCCGGGTTCCTGGCCTTGAGCACGTCCGAGCAGCCGGTGAGCGTGCCGCCGGTGCCCACCCCCGAGATGAGGACGTCCACGTTGCCGCCCGTGTCGTTCCAGATCTCCTCGGCGGTGGTGCGCCTGTGGATGTCCGGGTTGGCGGGGTTGTCGAACTGCATCGGCTGCACGGCGCCTGGGATCGACTCGGTCAGCTCGTCGGCCTTGCTCAGCGCGCCGTTGATGCCCTCCTCCTTTGGCGTGAGGAACACCTCGGCGCCCATGAGCGCGAGCATCTTGCGGCGCTCGATGGACATCGTCTCGGGCATCGTGAGGACGCACCGATATCCCTTGGCGGCGCACACGAACGCCAGCGCGATGCCCGTGTTGCCCGACGTGGGCTCCACCACGACGGAGCCCTCCTCGAGCCGGCCGTCCGCCTCCATGGCCTCTATCATCGCTACGCCGATGCGGTCCTTGACGCTCGCGATCGGGTTGAAGAACTCGAGCTTGAGGAGGACGTCGGCGCGCGCGCCGTTCTCCGCGCTGAGCTTGGGCGCGCGCACCAGCGGGGTGTCCCCGATCGTCTGGGCGATGTTCTCGTAGACCCGGCCGCGGCCAGGGGTGAAGTCGGGCGTTCCGCTCATGGGCAGTCTCCTGAGTTTCGGTGTCGTCTGCGACGAGGATCGGGGTCTCAAAGCGACCGGATGAACTCCGGCTTGGCGCGATGGTTCGTCGCCTGCTCGAACGCGTAGGCGATGCGCAGCAGCTTCGGCTCGCTCCAGGGCGCGCCGAAAAAAGAGATGCCCACCGGCAGCCCGTGCACCTGGCCGGCGGGCAACGTGACGTTGGGGTAGCCGGAGATGGCGGCGGGGCTCGACGAGCTGATCGAAAAGTTGTCCCCGTTGACCAGGTCGGTGGTCCACGCGGGTCCTCCGGTTGGGCCGATGAGCGCGTCCAGCCTCTGTTCACCGATTACCACGTCCAGGCCCTCTTCGCGCGACAGCCGTTGCGCCGTCTCCAGCGACTCCAGGTACTCCTGGCTGTTCAGGCCGCCCTTCTCCTGCGCCTGGACCAGCAGCTCCTGGCCGAAGTACGGCATGGAGGTTTCGGCGTTGGCCTCGTTGTACGCGATCACGTCGGCGAGCGTCCTCACCGGCGCCGCGTCCCCCATGGCCGCCAGGTAGGTGTCGACCCCGGCCTTGAACTCGTAGAGCAGCACCTGGAAGGAGGGCCGATTGATCTCCCGGCGATTCGGGATCTCCACCGGGTCCACGATCACGGCGCCGGCCGCCCGCATGGCCTGGATCGCGTCCTCCATGAGCGCGTCCACCTTCTCGTGATCGCCGAAGTAATCACGCACGATGCCGATGCGCGCGCCGCGGAGGCCGTCGGCGTCCAGGAACTGCGCGTAGTCGGCGTGCGAGTTGCCCTCGCTCGCCGCGGTCTTGCCGTCCTCGGGGTCGACGCCGGTCAGCGCGCCGAGCACGAACGCCGCGTCGCGCACCGTGCGCGCCATGGGGCCGGCGGTGTCCTGCGCGTCCGCGATCGGCACGATCAGGCTGCGGCTCACCAGCCCCACCGTGGGCTTGATCCCCACCAGCCCGTTGGCGGACGACGGGCACACGATCGAGCCGTTGGTCTCGGTGCCGATGGCCGCGGCGCACAGCGACGCCGACGCCGACGCGCCCGAGCCGGACGACGACCCGCACGGGTTGCGGTCCAGGACGTAGGGGTTCCTGCACTGCCCGCCGCGCCCGCTCCAGCCGCTGGAGGAGCGCGTCGAGCGGAAGTTCGCCCACTCGCTCAGGTTCGCCTTGGCGAGGATGATGGCGCCCGCCTCGCGTAGCCGGGCGGCGACGGCCGAGTCGCGCGGGCTCACCGTGCCCTCCAGAGCGAGCGCCCCGGCGGTGGTGGTCATACCGTCCGCCGTGGCGACGTTGTCCTTGACGATGATGGGCACGCCGTGCAGCGGGCCGCGCACCTGGCCGTTGCGCCTCTCCTCGTCCAGCTCGGCGGCGATCTGGAGCGCGTCCGGGTTGGTTTCGAGCACCGCGCGTAGCGTTGGCCCGTTACGGTCGATGGCGTCGATCCGCTCCAGGTAGAGGCGGGTCAGATCCTGCGCCGTCCAGCGGCCCGACTCCATGCCCGCCCGCAGGTCCGCGATCCCCACCTCGTCCAGCTCGAACGCATCGACCGGAAAGCGCTCGGGTCCGGCGGGCGCCGTGGCGCCGTCCTCCCCTGCGCCGTTCCGGGTCGCGGGCTCGACCGTGCACCCGGCGCCGCTCCAGGCCAACGCCCCCGCGGCGGCCCCGTAAGCGACGAAGCGTCTGCGGCTGAATCCGCCGGCGTCCGCGTGGCTACGATCGTCGCTGTACTCGGTGGGGTCGCTCATGAAGGTTCTCCGCCTTTGCCGTCCGGACCGATGGGTTGCGCGGGGGCCATCTTAATTACTCCGCCGGCTCGGCGCTCGCCCGCGCCCAGGGACACGTAGTGAGACTCCCCACAGCCCCCCTCGGTGTGCCTATCTGGAATGGTTCTTGAGAGAAGAGGAGGCACATACCAGCAAAGGAGATGGGAAGATGAGGCTACACACGGGTGTAATGCTGGGGGCGCTGCTGCTCTCTGCGTGCGGAGACGACCCGATCGATCCGCTCGCGGATTTCGAGCCGCAGATCAGCAACGCGACGGACAATTTTCAGCTACAGGCGAGCAACGTCCAGGACGTAACGGCCACGTTGGACTATTCCTGGGAAAACACCGGAACGTCAGCCAGCGTGGACCATTCCACGACGCTCAGCGCCGGTTCGGCGCGCGTGATCGTGAAGGACGCAAGCGGCGCCAAGGTCTACGACGCTGCCCTCGAGGCCAGCAAGAACGAGGATACCGCGGCCGGGTCGAGCGGTACGTGGACGGTCTCGCTCGTCCTGGTCAACTACGACGGCACGCTGAACTTCAGGGTCCAGAAGAAGTAACACGCCGCTCGCCGCACGGCGGCGAACCGCTGTCGCGATTCGCAACAAGTTTTCCGGGACTGTCTCGGAACGATACGCTGGGCCGCGAGTCCCACCCGCCAGGCTCGCGGCCGCAGGACAGCGTCACGTAGCGCGGTCGAAAGCTAATGCGACGGGGAAAGCTCCGGCTGTTCCTGACAGCAGCGTGGCTGGCGACGGCGGTTCCCCTGGTCGTGACGGGCCTGGCCTACTACCGCCTGCCGTTCGGCGACCGGATCTACTCGTCCCTCCACGAGACCTGGGGCCCGGCCGGACTCGTCGGGCAGGGCCTGGGCGTGGTCGGCAGCCTCATGATGATCGGCGGCGTGATCCTGTACGGGGCGCGCAAGCGCTTCCGCTGGATGCGCAGGCTCGGATCGCTCGCCGCGTGGCTCGACTTCCACATCTTCCTTTGCACCCTCGGTCCGTTCCTGGTCGTCCTGCACACCACCTTCAAGTTCGGCGGCATCGTCTCGATCGCCCTCTGGAGCATGGTCGCCGTCGTCCTGAGCGGGCTGTTCGGGCGATACGTCTACGCGCGCATTCCCAAGACGGTGGAAGGCCGCTTCCTGGATCTCCGCGCGCTGGACGAGCAACGCGACGCGTTGCTGGCCGAGATCCGCGAGGCAACGGGCCTCGAGCCGGGCGCCGTGCGGGAGCTGCTGGGCAGGTCCGCGGCGCGTTCCGTGGGATTCGCGCGGGCGCTCGGCGCGGCCCTCACGCACGACCTGGGCAAGCGGAGGCGGGCGAGGCGGGTGAAGCGGCTGCTCGGCGCGCACTCGGCGGGGGAGCGGTCCGTCCGGCTCGCCACGGAGATGGTACACCGGGAGGCGCGCCTGGAGCTTCAGATCGGCCTGATGGAGCCCTTTCAGCGCCTGTTCGGATACTGGCACGCGTTTCACTTGCCCCTGGCCATTCTGATGTTCGCCATCCTCGCCGTCCACGTCACCGTCGCGGTGATGTTCGGCTACACATGGATCTTCTGAACCGGCTGCGGGCGCTGGGAGAGGGCACCGTGCTCGGCGGCGGCGTGGTGGTCCTGCTCGGAGTCGGGCTCGCGTGGGGTCTCCGGGAGTCCGCCAGGGAGAGCTCGACGGCGGGGGGCGTGCCTCTCGGCCAGAGCGCGCCGGCGGGGGAGCCGGGCCCCGTTGCGCACGAGTACTGGGTGCGCGTCGATTCGTTGACGCGCCTCCTCGGCGACCGTCCCGAAGACGACGGCGCGCGCCTGGCCCTCGCTCGTCAACTTGACGACGGACACCAGCTCGCCGCGTCCGTCGAGCACTACCGCGAGTACCTGAGGCGCAATCCGGGAGACCGCCAGGCGCACTTCGACCTGGCCAAGGCTCTCGGCTCCCTCGGCAACTGGGCCGAGGCCGCGGCCGCGCTGAAGAACCTGCTCATCGAACGGCCCGGGGACGCGTCCGCCATGTACAACCTCGGCGCGATCGAGGCGAACCGTGGCCGGCCGGGCGACGCGGCGCGCTGGTGGAATCGGGTGCGGGAGGAGACCGACGATGCGCGGCTCGCCGCCCGCGCGGAGGACGCCCTGCGTCGCCTCGGCGGGGATCGATGAGGCACCACCATGCTGCCTACCTGGGCCTCCTGGTGATCGGCATGACCCTCCTGGCCTCGCCCCGCCCGGCGAGCGCTCAGTTCATCTCGCCGGGCAAGCTGACGTCCGCGCACGCCAGCGAGGAAGGGGCGCGCAACTGCACGAGCTGCCACGAGCTGCGCAAGCGGGGGACTCAGAACGGTCTCTGTCTCGCCTGTCACGCGCCGCTCGCGGAGTTGATCGATGAAGGACGTGGGCTGCACGCCACGCTGGAGGGGTCGTGTGCCCGCTGCCACAAAGAGCACGGGGGCCGCGACTTGGACATGGTACGCTTCGACAGCCTGGGCTTCGACCACGCCGACGCCGGTTACGAATTCGAGGGCGCGCACGCGGATGCGGGGTGCCGTGACTGCCACGCGCCGAACCTGATCGCCGACGCCGACACCAGGCTGTTCAAGGCCAGAAACGGTGTCCTGCGTAGCACCTTCCTGGGGCTC
Source organism: Gemmatimonadota bacterium (assembly GCA_039715185.1). Classification (NCBI taxonomy): domain Bacteria; kingdom Pseudomonadati; phylum Gemmatimonadota; species Gemmatimonadota bacterium. Next base: position 63,741 of record JBDLIA010000007.1, on the reverse strand, counting down.
GGCACGAGGTGCGTGGCGTGTCACCGGCGGGACGACCCTCACGGGGGCCAGTTCAAACAGGCGGAGTGTACGGACTGTCACGGCCAGGTCGAATGGTCGCCGGCTCCCGGGTTCGACCACGATAGGACGCGCTACCCGCTCAGGGGCTTGCACCGGCAGGTCGGTTGCGCCGAGTGCCACCCCAGCGACCGGAGCAAGAGCCCGGAGGTCGTGCGCTACCGGCCCCTGCGGTTCGCGCGCTGCACCAACTGCCACGAAGACGAGCACCGGGGCCGGATGGGCGCTACCTGCACTTCGTGCCACGGCACCGCCGGCTGGGGCATCGACGCCGGCGCGTTCGAAGACGCCTTCGACCACACGTCGGTCGACTACGTCCTGAACGGTGCGCACGCTTCGGTGGGGTGCGCGGGCTGCCACGACCCGGCCGCGAGCCGGCGGGAAGGGATCGACCTGAGCTTCCGGCAGGCCGACCTGGGCAAGGCGTATCCCGCTCCCGCCGCCGACGACTGCACAGCCTGTCATGTGGACTACCACGAGGGTGCTTTCGCGGCGTCGCCCACCGGCGGAGCGTGCGCCGGCTGCCACTCCGAGAGCGCCTGGCACCCGTCCAGCTATGACCTGTTCCGCCACAACGACGAGGCGGACTTCGAGCTGGAGGGGGCTCACCTCGCTGCGCCGTGCGAATCCTGCCACGCCAACGCCGACCCGACCGGCGGGCTGCGGCTGGAGATAAGCGACCAGAGCTGCGCGGGGTGTCACGCGGAGGACGACCCGCATCGGGATCAGTTCGCGCCGGGGATCTGCGAGGACTGTCACGGCACCGAGTCGTTTCGCATTCCGGGCTTCGACCACGACCTGACCGCCTACCCGCTGGACGGCGCGCACCGCGGCGTCGCGTGCTCCTCGTGCCACGTCGCCGAGGAGCAAGCGGACGGGCGACGGTTCGTGCGCTACAAGCCGATCGACACGAGTTGCAGAAGCTGCCACGGAGGGACCGAATGAGCCCGCTCCCGAGTTCGGTACGGCTGCACGAGCTAGCCGCGATCGCCTTGCTGTTGCTGGCCGGCTCGGCCCGCGGCGCCCTGGGCCAGCAAGCGGACGTGAACCCGCACGGCGAGTTCGCGGGAGACGCTGACTGCTCGGCCTGCCACACCTCCGACGCCTGGACTCCGGCTCGGTCCGATCCCGACTTCGACCACGACGACCAGACGATCTTTCCGATAACGGGCTCGCATGCGGACGTGGAGTGCGCGCGCTGCCACATAGCGCTGCGCTTCGCCGAGCCCAAGCTGGCCGGCGCCGAGTGCGCCACGTGCCACGTCGATGTGCACCGGGCCAGCCTGGGGCCCGACTGTACCTCGTGCCACAGCACGACGTCCTTCGCGGAGGTGGTAGGCGGCGAGCCGCACGCGCGCACGATGTTTCCGCTCACCGGTGCCCACCGGGTCATCACCTGTGAGAGCTGCCACGTGGACGACGTGGGCGGCGCGTTCGGCCCGCTCGACCTGGAGTGCACTGCGTGCCACCAGGAGGACTACGACCGCGCGACATTCGTCGACCACCAGGCCGGCGGCTTCTCCACCCAGTGCACCGATTGCCACTCCCTGGTCGCCTGGCGCGAGGCACCCGCGTTCGATCATCCCAGCGCGGCGAACGGCTACGAGCTCGTGGAGGCCCACGGCCGCCTGGCGTGCGAGAGCTGCCACCTCCGGCCCGGCCCCGGGCTTCGCTTTGCGCCGGCGGATCAGAACGACTGCATCGCGTGCCACCAGAGCGACTATGACAAGGAGCACGCGGGCGACGCCTTCCCGACCACCTGTCTGGACTGCCACAGGCAGTCCGACTGGGACGCCGAGTTCGACCACCGTGAAGCCGGCTTCGACCTGGTCGGCGCCCACACCGCGCTGTCTTGCGAGAGCTGCCACGGCCCGGTGGACAACGCGCTGCTGTTCCCCTCGCCCGCCGCGCAGGACGACTGCGTGGCGTGCCACCAGGACGACTACGACGCGCGGCACACCGGATCCGGTTTCGCCACGGCGTGCCTGGACTGCCACACGGTCGACACCTGGGGCGGCGCCAGCTTCGACCACGACGCCCGGTTCTTCCCGATCTTCTCGGGCAAGCATCAGCCTCAGTGGCAGACGTGCGAGGACTGCCACACGGCGCCGAGTGACTTCTCCGTCTTCACGTGCTTCACGTGCCACAAGCACAACCAGCCGGACACCGATGCTCAGCACGAGAACGAAGGCGGCTACACCTACGACAGCGCCGCTTGCCTCGAGTGTCACCCGCAGGGGCTGACCTAGCCATGCGCCGCCAGCCGCTGCTCGGAATCGTCATGATCATCGGGGCCGTGGGTCCCGCGCAGGCGCAGGAGCCGGACGCGCAGGCTCCGCCGGTTCGCGCCGTCGTCGATCAGGTGGCCGGCGCCACGCTCTACCTGACCGTCGGACGGGACGGCGGCATCCTGACCGGCGACACGGTCTGGGTGGCCCGGGACAGCGTCGGCGAGAGGCTGGGCGTCTTGGTCGTGCTGCGCAGCACGGCCACGCGGTCGGTTCTGACGTTCGCCGAGGAGCCGTTCGCCATCACGCGGGGGCAGGTCTTGTTCGTCACGCCCCGCGGCACGGCGTCGGCGCGTGAGCCGGGGGCAGATGACCCGGCGGCCGGCGCGCGGGTGGAGGAGAGGCTGCGGGCAGCCCCGGCCCGGCGACCCGACGTCGGCGGCCCCGTGACCAGGGGCAGTCTCTCGCTGGACGTCGCCGTGCGGCAGTCGTCCACCCGCTTCGGTGGCGGAGATGGTCAGGTGATCGACCGCACGTTCGCGACGCCATCGCTGCGACTGAACACCACCGTAACGCAGCCGCTCGATTGGACGCTCAGACTCCGCACGCAGGTCTCGCATCGCTACGCCAGCACCGGTACGCAGATCAACCCGACCAGCGTACGCGTATACGAGGCCAGCTTCGAGAAGACGCTGCGGAGCGTGCCGCTGCGCTTTCAGCTCGGGCGTTTCTACAATCGCTACGAGAGCTACAGCGGCTATTGGGACGGGCTGCTGATCAGAGCCGGCGGCAGGAAGGCGGGATTCGGCGTACTGCTGGGCCTCGAGCCGGAGCGCTCCAACCAGACCGTCTCCGCGGACCTCCCCAAGGCCACGGCGTTCGCGAACTTCCGCAGCGACGGCCGTCGCACCCGCTACGCGGCGGACGTCTCGGTGCACCGCGTCGATCCCCGCAACGGCCTGCTGACGCACACCTACGCGGGGCTGTCCCAGCGGCTGCGCGTGGGACGCGTGCGCGTAGATCAGGAGCTTCAGATCGATGAGGATCCGGTGGCGGGGGGCTGGGAGGCCACCCGCTTCCAGCTCAACGTGCGCGGGGACGTGGACCGCCGGGTCGAGCTGCGAGCGGGGGTGTCGCGCCAGCGTCCCTACCGGCTGTTCGACCCGGTGAGCGCCATCTCCCATCCCAGGGACCAGCTCAACGGCGGCCTGCGCGTAAGGGCCGGCCGCGCCATCGTCTCGGGCGACGTCGCGGTCAACCGCGATCGGGACCGAGAAGATCTCGGCTATTCGTACTCGACGTACCTGTTCGTTCCCGGCTCCGGGTCGCTGGGCGTGACCGCCGCCGCGAGCTACCGGACCGGGTCCGAGTACGAGGCCGTGACCCTGTCGCCGGGCCTGACGGGCACCTTCGGGCGTATGCGCGCCAATCTCTCGTATCGATTCTACCGGTCCGAGTACGGCCCCGATCGCCTGTTCACGACCCACACGGTGCAGGCCGGGCTGGACGTTCCCGCCGGGCTGGGATTCCGCTACAGGCTGCGCGGCTCGGGGCAGTGGGGCTCGGGGCTCACCAGCGGCCGGCTTCACGCCGGGCTGACGAAGTCGTTCTGATGCCGTCGGGCGACACCCTCACGATCCTGGTTCTCGGCACCGCCCTGGCGCTGGCGGTGATGGTGCCCTTCCTGTGGAAGACCCGCAGGCAGGAGGCGGCGACCAGGCAGGCCCAGGCGGAAGCGCTCCGGCACGGACTCCACGAGCCCGCCTCGCTACACCCGGTGATCGATCCCGCGCTGTGCATCGGCGTCGGCAATTGCATCGCCGCGTGCCCCGAACTGGACGTCCTCGGCATGGCGGCGGGACAGGCGCGCCCCGTTATGCCGGCCAAATGCGTGGGCCACGGGCTGTGCGAGAGGGTGTGCCCCGTCGAAGCGATCACGCTCGTCTTCGGCACCGAGAAACGCGGCGTCGACCTGCCCAGGATTCGGGAGAACTTCGAGACCAACGTGCCCGGCATATACGTGATCGGGGAGCTCGGAGGCATGGGGCTGATCAGGAACGCGTTCGAGCAGGGGAGGCAGTGCGTGGAGGGTATCGCGGGCGAGCGCCGCGCGAAGCCGGCCGACCACCTGCTCGACGTCGTGATCGTTGGCTGTGGCCCCGCGGGCCTGTCCGCTTCCCTTTACTGCATGCTCCAGGGCCTGAGTTTCGTGACCCTGGAAAAGGAGGACGTCGGCGGCACCGTCAGGCATTATCCGCGCAAGAAGCTCGTAATGACCTCGCCCGTGAACATACCGAAATTCGGCAAGGTCTCGGCCGGATCGATGGCCAAGGAAGAGCTGATCGAGCTGTGGGAGAGCGTGGTCGCCCGATCGGGGCTCGAGGTCAACACCGGTGAGACGGTGGAGGCGATCACCCGCGCCGAAGACGGGCTGCTGACGGTCCGGACGGACAAGGGCACCTACACCACCATGAGGGTGATCCTCGCGATCGGCCGGCGCGGCGTGCCCCGCAAGCTGGGCGTCCCCGGCGAGGATGGCGCAGCGAACGTTCAGTATTCGCTCCGGGAACCCGAGGCATACCGCGGCGACAAGATCCTCGTCGTGGGAGGGGGCGATTCGGCGGTGGAGGCGGCGCTGGCGCTGTCCGGCCAGCCCGGCAACGAGGTGCGCGTGTCCTACCGGGGCGAAGCCTTCTCACGCATCAAGCCCGCCAATCGGGACCGGATATCGGCGGCGCTGGACGCCAACCAGCTCGAGGTGCTCTGGTCCACCCGCCCGACGGCCGTGCGCCCGGGGCAGGTGCTCCTGGAGCACCGCGAGGACCAGGTCATCCAGGTCCCCGGCGACCAGATATTCGTGTTCATCGGCGGGGAGCTGCCGACGCGATTCCTGCGCGACTGCGGAGTCGAGATCGAGACGAAGTTCGGCGAGCCTTAGCCGGGCTCCGCCCCTCCTTCTCCCGAAGCCGCGAACACCGCCGGCTCGACTGCTCCGTCCGCCGGCCCCACGCGCACCGCGCAGTGCTTGAACTCCGGGATCTTGCCGTCGGGGTCGAGCTCGTCGTTGGTCATGAGGTTCGCCGCCGCCTCGACGTAGCAGAACGGCAGGAAGACCGCGCCTTCGGGCATCTGGCGGTCCTTGCGCGCCAGCGCGGTGACCGAGCCGCGGCGGGTTTCGAGCGTCACCGCCTCGCCCGCCGCGATCTCGAGCCGCTCCAGGTCGGCCGGGTGTATCTGCACCATGGGCGCGGGCTCCAGCGCGTCCAGCACCCTCGAGCGGCGCGTCATCGCGCCCGTGTGCCAGTGCTCCAGCACGCGCCCGGTGATCAGCACCATCGGGTACTCGTCGTCCGTCGGCTCGGCCACCGGAGTCAGCTCCACGGCGGCCAGCTTGCCCAGGCCGCTCTCGGTCGGGAAGGCCTCCTCGAACAGCACCTCGGTGCCCGGGTGGCCCACGACTGGGCACGGGTAGGTCACCGAGCTCTCGCGCTCCAGTCGCTCCCAGGTGATGCCCGCGTAGGAAGGCATCGCCGCGCGGATCTCCTCGAACACGTCCGCCGGGCCGCCGTAGCTCCAGTCCAACCCGATCCGGTGCGCCAACTCCTGGATGATCCACAGGTCCTGGCGCGCGTCACCCGGTGGCTCGAGCGCCTGCCTGCCGAGCTGCACGCGCCGGTCGGTGTTGGTGAACGTCCCCGACTTCTCGGCGAAAGCGGTGGCCGGCAGGATAACGTCGGCGAAGGAGGCGGTCTCGGTCAGGAAGATCTCCTGCACCACGAGGTGCTCGAGCGCGCACAAGCCGGCGCGCGCGTGGGCCAGATCGGGGTCGGACATGGCGGGGTTCTCGCCCATCACGTACAGGCCGCGGATCTCGCCGCGGTTGGCGGCGTGCATGATCTCCACGACGGTGAGGCCCTCGCTGCCATCCAGCTCCGCGCCCCAGAGTTCCTCGAAGAACGCCTTGTGAGTCGGGTCGGTTACGCCCTTGTAGTTGGGGTAGACCATGGGGATCAGCCCGACGTCCGATGCACCCTGCACGTTGTTCTGGCCGCGCAGCGGGTGCAGCCCGTTGCCGCGTGTGCCGATGTGTCCCGTGGTCAGCGCCAGGTTGATCAGGCAGCGCGCGTTGTCCGTGCCGTGGGTGTGCTGCGAGATGCCCATCCCCCAGAAGATCATCGCGTTCTTCGCCGTGGCGTACAGCCGCGCAACGGCGCGCAGGGTCTCCGCCGGGATGCCGCACACCTCCGCCATCGCCTCGGGCGAATACGGCTTCAGGCTGGCCTTCAGCGCCTCGAATCCCTCGGTCCGAGTGGCGATGAATGCGTCGTCGGTCAGGCCCTCGAAGACGACTTCGTGCAGTAGGGCGTTCAGGAGGGCGACATCGGTGCCCGGTTTGAACTGCAGCATGTGCTCGGCCAGCCGCGACAGCTCGGTGCGGCGCGGGTCGCACAGGATCAGCTTGGCGCCACCCTCGATGGCGTTCTTCATGAAGGTCGCGGCGACCGGGTGGTTCACCGCGGGGTTGGCGCCGATGATGATGAACGCGTCCGCGTACTGGACGTCGGCGACCGGGTTGGACACCGCGCCGGAGCCGATCAGCTCCATGAGCGCTGCCACCGAGGACGCGTGGCACAGCCGCGTGCAGTGATCGACGTTGTTTGTGCCGAAGCCGGCGCGCACGAGCTTCTGGACCAGGTAGGCCTCTTCGTTGCTGCCCTTGGCCGACCCGAAGCCCGCCAGCGCGTCCCCGCCGTGCTCCGCCTTGATGCGATTGAAGCCCTCCGCGGCGAAGTCCAGCGCCTCTTCCCAGGTGGCCTCGCGGAAAGCCTCCGCGGGGTCGCGCGGGTCGACGAACTTCGTCGGGTCCTTGGGGACGCCTTCCTTGCGGATCAGCGGCGTGGTGAGGCGCTGCGCGTTGCGCACGTAGTCGAAGCCGAAGCGGCCCTTGACGCACAGTCGGCCGTGGTTACTGGGGCCCCAGCGCCCGAGCGTGTACAGGACCCGGTCGTCCCGCGTGTAGTAGGTGAGCTGGCAGCCCACGCCGCAGTACGGACACAGCGAGGGGATCGCCTCCACGCCGTCGGCCACCACCGGATCACCTTTCGGGCCGGGGCCAGGGGTCGTAAGGCGCGCCGCAGCCTGGCCGGCGCCCGCCGCCACCGCGCCGGCGACTCCGCCCGCCTCGCGCCGCGGCGCGCGCGTCCAGGTCGCGGTCTCGCCGCCGTTCTCGTCGCTCATTTCGCGCACCCGATCATCGGTATGGGTCCTGATATCATGGCGCAGCACCCTCGGGCTCGCCCGGCCTCAGCTCGGCGCGATGCGGACCGTACCATTTGCCCACCTCGGCCGCGCCGAGCGGCGGCGTGTCGGCGGCGTCCAGCCCTCCCGGCAAGAGCGCGCCGGTGGGGCACGCCTGCACGCACTCGCCGCACGCCACGCACGTAGACTCGCCCATGGGCAGCTCCGTGTCGAACACGATGCGCGCGTCCGCGCCGCGGCCCGCGAAGCCGATCACGTCGTTGACCTGCACCTCGCGGCACGCTCGCACGCAGCGCGTGCACTGGATGCAGGCGTCCAGGCGGACCGCGATGGCCGGGTGGGAAAGGTCCGGCGCCGGCTGGCGCCGTGCCCCGAAGCGCGTCTCGCCAACGCCCAGCTCGGCCGCCCACAGCGCCAGCTCCGAGTCGTGCCTGTACCGCTCGGCGGGCGCGTCGGCCAGGAGCAGCTCCAGCACCATACGCTGCGATTTCCGGGCGCGCTCGCTCTCGGCGCTCACGGCCATGCCCTCGGCCGGCTCGCGGCAGCAGGACGGCGCCAGCACGCGCTCGCCGTCGATCTCCACGACGCACGCGCGGCAGTTGCCGTCCGGTCGCATGCCGTCCGCGTAGCACAGGTGCGGGATGCGCGCGCCCGCGCGGCGCGCGGCCATGAGGATCGTCTCGCCGGGGGCGGCGTCCACCTCGCGCCCGTCCAGAGTGAAGCGCACCTCGCTCATCCGCCCACCTCCCCCGGAAAGAAGCGCAGCACCGACTGGATGGGGTTCGCGGCGGCCTGGCCGAGGCCGCAGATCGAGGCATCGGCCATGGCGTCCGCGAGCTCGGTGAGGAGCGCCGCGTCCCAATCGGCCCCGGGTCCCGCCATCAGCCCCACCGCCTTGTCCGTGCCCGCCCGGCAGGGCGTGCACTTGCCGCACGACTCGTGGCGGAAGAAGCGCAGCAGGTTGAGCGCAGCGGCCGACGCGCTGTCGGCGTCGGACAGCACCACGATGGCCGCCGAGCCGATGAACGCCCCGTGCTCGGCGAGCACGTCGAAGTCGAGCGGCTCATCGCCCAGGGAGGCGGGCAGGATGCCGCCCGAGGCGCCCCCGGGGAGGTACGCGTAGAACTCATGTCCGTCGGCCATGCCCCCCGCGTACTCGTCGATCAGCTCGCGCACCGACACGCCCGCGGGCGCCAGGTAGACGCCCGGGTTGGTCACGCGCCCGCTTACGGAGAAGTAGCGCACGCCGCTTCGTCCCCGGCGCCCCTCGCCGGCGAACCACTCGGGTCCGCGGCGCAGGATCTCCGGCATCCAGTAGACCGACTCCACGTTGTGCACCAGCGTGGGCCGTCCGAAGAGGCCCACTTGGGCCGGGTAGGGGGGCCGCAGCCTAGGCTCGCCACGCTTGCCCTCGAGCGACTCGATCAGCGACGTCTCCTCGCCGCAGATGTAGGCGCCGGCGCCGCGCCGCAGGTGGATTTCCGGCAGCGCGCACGGCGGGTCGGCGCGCAGCGCGTCCAGCTCGCGGGTCAGGATGTCGCGGCAGGCGGGGTACTCGTCGCGCAGGTAGATCCACACCGCCTCGGCGTCCACGGCCCACGCCGTGATCAGCAGGCCCTCCAGCACGCGGTGCGGCTCGGTCTCCATGCAGTGGCGGTCCTTGAAGGTGCCCGGCTCGCCCTCGTCCGCGTTCAGCGCGACGTAGCGCGGGGCGGGCTCGGAGCGCACGAAGTCCCACTTGCGCGCCGACGGGAAGCCCGCGCCCCCCAGCCCGCGCAGGCCCGACTCCTGGATCGCGGTGCTCACGTCCTCGAAGGTCCGCGCGCCCTCCTCGCACTCGCGCAGCATCTCGTATCCGCCGGCGAAGCGGTAGGCCGCGTAGTCCGTGTACGGCGCTATCTCCGGCTCCACGTCGCCCGCCTCGACCAGCGCGTGGACGGCCTCCACCGAGGCGCGATCGACCGACCGGGTTCCCACCAGCGCCGCGGGCGCCCCGGCGCACCGTCCTATGCACGGCGCGGACACGACCCGCGCGCCGGCGCCAAGGCCGTCGCGCAGCGCGGCGATCAGCTCGCTCGACCCCGCCATCTCGCACGCGATCGAGTCGCACACGCGCACGGTCAGCGGCGGCGGCGGCGCATCGCCGTCTCGCACGATGTCGAAGTGGTGGTAGAACGTGGCGACCTCGTACACCTCCGCCGGGGTCAGTCGCATGTCCTCGGCGAGCGCGTTCAGGTGGTCCAGCGTGAGGTAGCCGATGGAGTCCTGGACCGCGTGCAGGTGCTCTATCAGGAGGTCGCGCCGACGCGGCGCATCGCCGAGCGCGGCACGGACTTCCGCCAGCGCGTGTTCGTCGGTCGGGCGGCCCTTGGGGACCGGCCGGAGCATGACCGGCAGGCCAGCGGCACGTTTGCGTCGACCCATTGTGACTCCGTTCGAAGGCTCGACCCCGCGCGTGCGAGGGTCGGGTCAATCTTCCGGCCCGGAGCCGGAGGTGTCAAAGGGAGGATCAGTCGCGCGACATGCGCCGGTACGCGGAGGGCGTGACCCCGAGGGCGGCGCGGAAGGAGCGGGTGAGGTGGCTCTGGTCGTAGAAGCCGGCGTCCAACGCGACCGCGGAGACGGGGTCGGGCGTCTCCGCCAGAAGCAGCGCCGCGCGGCGCACGCGCAGGTCTCGCAGGTAACGCGGAATGGAGCAGCCGAAGGCGTCGCGGAACGCGCGCGACAGGTGCGACGCGCTCACGCCCGCGTCGGCGGCCAGCCGCGCCGCCGCCGGCGGATCGCGGAAGTCGTCGTGCAGGCGGTCGCGCACTCGCTCCAGCCACGGAGCCAGCCGGGAGCCGTTCCTCGCCCGCGGGGCCTCGTGGCGGGCCAGCACCGCGAGCGCCTCGAGCAGCGCCGCGTCGACCGCCAGGTCGCTCACGTCATCGCCCTCGGTCAGCTCGCGCAGCAGACGCCTGCCGGTGCGCAGAGCGGCGCCCGCCGGCAGCGCTCCCACCCGACTCTCGAACCCGCCGGGGAACGCCGGGCCACGCGGCCGCGCCAGGACGCACACCGCCAGCCCGAACGGCACGCGCTCGCGATGCGGGTAGTCGGCGGGGATGAACAGCGGCGCGGCGGCGAAGATGTCGTCCGTGCGGCCGGCGCCCACGACCTGCATGGCGCCCGTGACGCCCCAGGCGATGCCCGGCCGGCCGTGCTGGTGCACGGGGCCGGAGAAGCCTTCGTCCAGGCGGTAGAGGTCCACGTCGAACAGCGAGGTGGATCGGCCGGCGATATGGCCGCAGTTCCAGGAAGGCTGTGCGCTCATCGACCCGCATACACGATCTCCGCCCGGTTGCTCCGAACTGCACAAGATTCGCACACATCGCCTACGGTCAGCCCTCGACACGGACGCGTGGGCCGCGCTAGCGCAGCGCCCCCTCGGGCAGCACCGAGTCCAGGAACGCGAGTTGGTCCGCCCAGTTGGCGATCGAGCGCTCCAGGTCCGCCCCCGAGGCGTGCCCGGCGCCCCACGAGGTGCGCAGCAACACAGGTGCGTCGCAGGCTCGCGTCTCGAGCGCGGCAGCGAGCTTGTACGCGTGCAGCGGCGGCGTTCGGCCGTCGTTTTCTCCCGGCGCCAGGAAGGTGGCGGGGTAGCAGCGTCCGTCCTCCAGGTTGTGCAGCGCAGAGTAGGAGCGCAGCACCTCGAAGTCGGCTGGATCGCTCGCGGTCCCGTACTCGGCGACCCAGGCGGAGGCGACGCTGAAGCGGTCGTATCGCAGCACATCCACGAGCGGGTAGTCCAGGATCATCGCCCGGTAGAGGTCTGGGTTGGAGGTGACCGCCGCCGAGACCAGCGGCCCGCCCGCGCTGCTGCCGTTGGCGATCATGCGGTCGGCGCTGGTGTAGCCGCGATCGATCAGCCAGCGCGTGACGTCCACGTAGTCGCCTATCCCGGTCGGCTTGTTGCGCCGGCGCCCGGCGGTGTGCCAAGCCGTGCCGAAGCCGCCGTCACCGCGCACCACGGCCACCACCCAGACGCCGCCGCGGTCCACGAACGACGCCATGAGCGGGTAGAAGTAGGGCGCCGCGTTCCAGCCGGCGAAGCCGTAGCCGTACAGGATGAGCGGGGCGCTGCCGTCGAGCGGCGTGTCCTTTCTGCGCACCACGAACGCGGGCACCTCGGCGCCGTCGCGCGCGGGGATGCGCACGTACTCGGTCGCGATTCCGTCCAGGTCGTAGGGCAGGTCCGGCGCCTCGAAGACCTCCGACTCACCGGTCCGCAGGTCCAGGCCATAGATGGTGCCGGGGTCGACCAGGCCGCTGAGCGAGTAGTAGACGACGCCGTCGGCCTCCCTGCCCACCCAGCCCGACCAGACCGAGCCCTCGTAGGGCAGCGCCACGTCCATCACGGGCTCCCCATCCAGCGAGAAAAGCCGCGGGACGATCCGGCCCATGGCAGCGTAGGTCACGAGCAGGCGTTCGCCCGTGACCACGGCCCCCACCGGCGCGAAGCCGAACCAGGTGCTGATCGACTCCTCGGCCTCGGGGACCACCTCCACGTAGCCGCTGCGCGGGCGCTCCAGGTCGAACGCCACGACCTTGCCGTTGGGCGCGTCGTGATCGGTGCGGAACCACGCCCGCGAGCCGATCGAGCCGGCGTAGATATAGCTGGCCTCGGGCGCGCCGGAGAGCCGTGTCGTCTCCCCGGTCGGGTCGTCCAGCGGGTGGACCAGGAGGTCGTTGTTCGACGCCGAGCCCTCGCGCTGGCCGATCACCAGGAAAGAGGCCTCGGGGGATGATGCCAGGCTGAGAAAGACGTCGCCCACTCCGGGCGCGTATACCTCGACATCGGCGGACTGCGGGCTGTCGACGCTGTGGTACACGACCCTGGGCCTGCTGACCGAGCCGCCGTCGGGATCCCGGTCGTAGGCCTGGTAGTAGAAACCCCGCGAGTCGGCCGACCACACTACAACCGAGAGCGTGGCGTGCACGTCGCGCAGCTCGACCTCCCCCACAGCGCCGTTGGCCACGTCCAGGACGCGGAGGTTTTCCCAGGCCGAGCCCGCCTCCGCGCTGCCTACCGCGATCAGGCTTCCGTCCGGGCTGGGGCTGAAGCGCAGCGGGGTCTCCCCCGTAGCCGCGCGGAAGGCGGGTCCGTTCACCAGCTCTCGCTCCGCGCCGCCGGCCGCGGGGCGCGCGAATATCGACACGGTGCGGTCCGGGCCGGTCGGGTCGAAGCGCGCGTAGAGCAGGCGGCCGCCGCGCCGGTACGGGGGCGCCGTGACCTGCCGGCTGCCGACGTCGGCTATCGCGCTGCGGAACTCCGACCTGCGCGGGTTGCGCGCGGTGAACGAGCGAGCCAGCCCGTCCCGGAGTTGGGCCCACTCGCGAACGGCGGGGTCGTCCAGGTCCTCCAGCCAGCGGAACTCGTCCACGACTTCCACGCCGTGCAGCGTGTCGATCGCGGCTCCGGTCGACGCCTGGGCGGCCAGGGGCCGTGGGGAGAGGGCGATGGACAGCGCGAGCGCGGTGGCGGCGAGCGCGTACGAAGTAAGGATCTGTCGATTCATCTCGGCAAACGTGGTTGTCGAGTCGGGCCGCCGACCCTCTAAAAAGGCAGCGACGCGCCGGGCGAGTGACTCTCGAAGGCGAAGCGCCCGGTCCCAGTAACCTGCACCCGGCCCGGGCGCCCGTCTTGCACCCGATTGCGTTTGTACGGAATTGAGGTCGAGTCGCGACCCTACCGGTTGGCCTCTATCAGTTCCAGAAGCAGATCCTGCGATGATTCGGTCAGCGCCACGGGGTCATGGGCGATACCATCGACCAATCTCAGCAGGAGGACGGGCTCCGCGTCGACGGAGAGCGCCAGCGCTCTCATCGTGTCGACCCAGGCGCGGGCGCGTTCGACGCGCGTGAGGCCCGGCTGACTTCTACGCTCGGTCCTCGGCTCGATGTCGGCGCTTCCCACGACGACACCGATAGGAACCCCGGCCGCCGCTGCGACCCACCGCTCGGGGTCGGGTCGGTAGCTGGTTCCAGCGCTCCTCGCCGGGTCCTTCCCGGTCTGCGGGCCCCCGCTGAACTCCTCGGTGCGAATCACGGGCGCCGTGCCGTACGGCCACTGTACCGTGGTGTCCGGGAACGGATAGGTCGAGGGAGCGCTCAGAAGCGCGCCTTTCAATCGGTGTGGGCGAGCCACGACGTATCGACTCGCGAACTGCCCTCCCGCCGAGTGCCCGTATAGATAGAATCGACCATCGAAATCGGCTACGAACCTCCCGCCTATCGAGTCGACGACCAGGTTCACGAATTCGTCGGCGTCCACCCGCCGGCCGAACAGCTGCCTGTACCCGGCGAAATCCCCAGAGCCGAACGCCGGCGCCACCAGGACGAACCGCTCCCGGGCCGCGAACGGCTGCCAGCGCTCGACATACGACTCGGCGTGCTCGATGAGCTGATCGGACGACCGCGAGTCATCGGGCCACGGGTAGCCGTGCACCAACACGAGGACATCCCGCGGAACCGCCGGTACGTAGTAGGCGACGCTGCCCGTAGAGAAGCTGGCGGAGGCAACGCGGTCCGTTTCGACCGCCGGCGCCTCAGCCTGGGCGCACGCGCCGACGGCCAGCAGGCCCGGGAACGCCCCGAGGGAGAGGGTCCGTGCTCGGCTTATTCTCGACAAAGGGTTGTCCTCCTGCCGTCAAAGCGCTCCTTCGCTTCCACTACCTGACAGGCGCCGGAGACGAATGGTTGCCGATCTCCTCCAGCGTCGGGGCGGCGTAGAGCCGGCCGTTCAGGATGACCCTGCGGTCCGACGCCGGGCGACTACGCCGTCCAGCGCAGGAGCAGCGCCGACAGAAGGCTGGCAAGCGCTCCGGCGGCCGTGAGGCTCACGAACACCGACGCAGCGAACGGCGCTGGCTGCGTGAGTCGCGTGAGGCGCGCCTCGGCGTTCGCGTCCAGCGACCCCTGGCTCCTGCGTTTCTCCAGTCCGTGGGCGCGCACCTCGTGGAGCAGCCCGTCGTCGATGTGCGCGTTGTACACGTACACGAAGAGGGCGTACACGAGCGCGGCAAGAGCGCTGGACAGGACTCCGGGGAGAAGCGCCCGGAGGAAGCCCACGGAGCCCGACCCCGCCGCCAGCCAGGCCGGCAGCCCGCCCGACAGGGCGGCCAGTCCGTAGAAGACCAGGGCGGCCGGGTGTTGGAAGCCGATCCCAGCGCGGCGGAAGAACACGCCGTACCCCACCAGGGCGGCCCCGAAAACGGTTCCCGGAACGAACGCAGCCGCGAAGGTCATCGGAGGCTCCTCAACACTCAGCTTGTTGGTAGTGCGCCCAGGTAGATCGCGATTAGTGACACCGTATCCGCGACCCCGTGGGCGATGATGACCGGCCAGAGGTTGCGCCCGACTTTGAGGTAGGCGATCCCGAGCACGAGGCCCAGCGTCGCGGTCGTGACGACGCCGGAAACCCCCTGGTAGGCGTGGGCCAGGCCGAACAGGATCGCCTGTACGGCGACCGCCACGCCCCAAGCCCTGTGTTCGCGCGCGAACACGATGGAGAGTCGGTCGAGCAGGAATCCCCGCACGACCATCTCCTCTCCGAACGCCGCGGTGCCCCAGGCGATCGGGCCGAGGAAGAACAGGAGCAGGGGCAGGTTGCCTTCGAGCCCGGCGAACTGGCTTAGCGTCGGGCCATCGAGGCCGAAGGCGGACAGCGCGAGTGGAACGGCGACGCCGACGGTAGCGGCCATGGCGATGTACGTCAGCACAGCGGCCAGGATTGCCTTCCCCCACCCCGATGGCCGGCGCAGCCCCATGTCGCGCCACGACTCTCCGGAGCGCCGCAGGAGGTAGGTCGCGAGCAGAAGGGCGAGCACCACGGCGGTCACGCCGAAGCCGATCGACCCGGTCCACGCGGAGAGGGCGCTTCCCCCCAGGATCACGGCGAGGACCAGCGCGGCCTCCGCAACAACCTCGCCGTTGGTTACGGGCCTATTCATTGGCGTCGAGCTCCGGAAACTCCGAGAAGCCCGCGCCCGGCCAGCCAAGCTGTGGACGTTCTTCGGGAAGAGGAGCTTCGCACGTCAGGTATGCCAACATCATCCGGGCGATCTCTTCAGGTAGGGAGTCCGGGTCGGCGCCGTCGCCGGCATCGCCGAACAGCAGGCGGCTCTGCACGAGGGACATCGCGAGGGAGATCGCCAGAGGTGCCGACTTCTCGGGGTGAGAGACGCGCATCTCCGCTCTGCACTCGAGCAGCCAGGCCGCGGCGATGTCGAGCGCCTCGCCCTGGAGGCGTTCCTCCTCCGGCCCCCTATCCCGCGCCGCGCCCAGAGCCCGAAGTAGTATCGCGCGCTGCAAGCCCGGCTGGAGCTGGACCGACGCGACTACAAGGTGCGCGAAGTGGAGCACCCGTGCGTCAAGCGCCACGCCAGTCCACTCCCGCGGGTCGAACAGAGCCCGGAAGCCCTCGACCTGCTTGCTAAGCAGCTGAACAATGAGGAACGAGAGCAGCGCCTCTTTGTCGGTGAAACGCGTGTAGATGGTGCCGACGGACACCCCTGCCCGCCTCGCGATGTCGGCGACGCCTATCTCCTCGAGAGACCGTTCCTCGAGTAGCTCGATGGTGGCGGCCAGGATGTCGGCGAGCTTCTTGGCGCTCCGGCGCTGTAGCGGCGGCAGGAGGCCGCTCCGGTCATTCGATTTCGCAAACATGATATTATCTAAACATGAATTCAGGTTCATGTCAAGGATCAAAGCCGTGCGCTCCAAAGAGAACGGGGCGCCACTATGGACGCCCCGTCGGTTGTCGTGCAGGCGGCGATCCCCCTACTGCCGCAAATCCTTCCCGCGCGTCCAGTGCATCACCGGCGCAGGCGATGAGTGGTTGCCGATCTCCTCCAGCGTCGCCGCGTCGTAGAGCCGGCCGTTCAGCATAACCAGCTCCACCGTCCGGGAGTTCTGGATGTCGTCCAGCGGGTTTGCGCTCAGCACGACCAGGTCCGCCAGCTTGCCGGGCTCCAGCGTGCCGATGTCGGCGTCCAGGCCCAGCATGCGCGCGCCGTTTATGGTGCCGACCGCGAGCGCGTCCATGTTGGACATGCCGCCCAACGCCATGTTCCAGAGCTCCCAGTGCGCGCCGAGGCCCTGGACCTGGCCGTGCGCGCCCAGCGCCACCAGCCCGCCCTGGCCGACGATGTCGCCCGCGTCCTCGGACAGCTCGATGTGGTTGAAGTCGCCGTCGCCCGCGGCCTTCACGCGCCGGCGCGAGCGGCCGTCGATGATCCCCCGCGGGGTGAACGAGAGCAGGTGCTCGTCCTCCCAAACGTTGGTGCGCTCGTACCAGTAGTTCTCGCCCCACAGGCCGCCGTAGCCGACGATCAGCGTGGGCACGTAGGCGGTGGCGGACTCCGAGAACAGGCGCTCCACGTCCTCGTAGATCTCGCCGGTGGGCAGCGAGTGCTCGACGCTGGTATGGCCGTCCAGGATCATGCTCATGTTGTTGAACAGCAGAGCTCCACCCTCCGGCACGACCATCATCTCCAGCTCGCGCGCGGCCTTCAGGATCCACTGGCGGGCGTCGCGGCGGCGCTGGTTGTAGCTCTTCACGCTGAACGCGCCCACGGCCTTCATGCGCCGCATGTGCGCCTGCGCGTCCTCGAAGCTGCTCACCACCGTCTTGAACGCCGTCTCCGCGCCGTAGAGGATGGTCCCGGTGGAGTAGAGGCGCGGGCCCAGCTTCATGCCCGCCTTCCCCAGCTCCGAGTTGGTGAAGACCATCTCGGTGTTGTTGGACGGGTCGTGCGAGGTCGTGACGCCGAACGCCAGGTTGGCCATCAGCGGCCAGGCCTGCTCGGCCAGGATGCCGCTGCCCTCGCTGCCCACGTGCGCGTGCACGTCGATCAGCCCCGGCATGATGGTCTTGCCGGACGCGTCCACCACGTGCGCGCCGGCGGGCACCTCGACGGAGTCGGCCGCGCCGACGCTCACGATGCGGTTGCGCTCCACGACGATCGTGCCGTCCTCGATCACCGTGGGAATCGGCATCATCGTGCGCAGACCACCGGCCACTCCGCCGTCCCAACCGACCCCCGCCATGGTGATTATGCGCGCGCCCGTGAACGCCACCGTGCCGCTCGGGATGTCGGTTTGCGCGTCGAAGGAGATGTCCGTGCCGGTTTCGATCGGGTCATCGGCCTTCGGATCCTCGCCCTCCTCCGCGTCCTCGTCGTCCTCCGCATCCTCGTCGTCCACGGCGTCCATCAGGAACGCGAAGCTGCGGTCCAGCGCGCGCGTGAAGTACTCGGGCCCGAGCGACCAGTTGACCGCCGAGCCGTCGCCGCTCCAGTGCAGGTCGATGCCCGCGTCGCGGCTGATCTGCGCGACCGGGAAGGCGCTCACCTTGGGGCCGAGGGTCACCGTGCGGCCGGTGCGCGGGAACGCCGCCACGTACGCCTTGTAGCGCTCCGTGAACGCCACCCAGCGGCCGTCCGGCGACGGCACGATCTGGGTGGCGTTGTCCGACTCGAAGTGGACGACCTCGTCGGCGCCGTTCAGGTCGGTCGAGACGAGCTGCCGGTCGCCGTCGCTGAAGGCCGCCACGTAGATGCGCTGGCCGGTGTGGTCGAACGAGGGCTCGGAGCCGTCGTCGCGCACCTTGCTCGGCGCGGCGCCGCCGTCGGCGGGCACCACGTAAATGCCCGTGTCCTCGCCGTGCGTGGGTCCGCGCCGGCTGTCACCCCCGGCCTTGCGGTAAACCAGCGAGCGGCCGTCCGGGGACCACGCGGGCTCGGTGTAGTGCCCGCGCTCGGACACGACCGTGCGCTCGCTGCCCCCGTTCGCGTTCGTGACCACGATCCGGCCGCCGGACTCGTCGGACCACGTCGCGAACGCGACGCGGCGGCCGTCGGGGCTGAGCGTCGGGTCGAACTCGACCCGGTCCGCGTTGGTCAGCCGGCGCGGCGCGCCGCTCGGCATGTCCTTTACGTACACGCGCCCGAGCGCGTCGTAGGCCACCCGCCCGCCGTCGGCCGACGTGGTCACGTTGCGCAGCATCTTCACGTGGAAGGTCTCGGGCGCCACCTCGACCGGGAAGCGCAGGCCCTCGTGTACGGTGTGCTCGACGTCGGCCGTGAAGGGCACCTCGGCGTACGCGCCCGTGGCCACGTCCACCGACCAGATCTTGCCCTCGCCCCAGATCACGACGCGGTCCGACCCCGGCGTCCAGTCGTACTGCGGGTAGACGCCGTGGATCGCCCAGATCTCCTGCATGTCGCGGTCGAGATGGTCGAACACCGGCCACTCCTCACCGGTGGCCAGGTCGCGCAGGTAGAGCACCGTCTCGAAGCGGTCGCGGCGGATGAAGGACAGGTAGCGGCCGTCCGGGGACACGCGCGGCGAGTGCGCGCCGCCCGCCCCGCCCGTGACGGTTTCCGTTTCGCCGGTGTCCAGGTCGCGGCGCCGCACCGCGTAGATGCCGCCGTACGGGTCCTTGTTGTACTGGAAGTTCTGGCCGGGCGTGTTGTCCTGGCTGAAATACAGCCAGCGCCCGTCCGGCGAAGCGGCCGGCTCGCCCTGATCCTTCTGCCAGCTCGTGCGCTCGGTGACCTGGAGCCCCTTGCCGCCCGAGCGGTGGTACATCCAGACCTCGCCGGCGCCCAGCGAGCGCGTGTCCACGAAGTGCTTGCGCGTGAAGACGTAGTCGCCGTCGGCCGACCACGCGGTGGAGTTCACCTCGCGGTCGGTCTCCTCGCTGACCTGCGTCTCGTTCTCGCCGTCCGGGTCCACCAGCCAGAGGTTGAGCGAGCCGTCCCTGTCGGAGCTGAAGACGATGCGGTCGCCGCTCGGCGAAAAGCGCGGATGCATGTCGTAGGCGGCCCCGGAGGTGATGCGCGTGGCCTGTCCACCCGCGATGGGCAGCGTGTAGAGGTCCCCCAGCAGGTCGAAGACGATGCTCTGGCCGTCGGGCGACAGGTCCAGGTTCATCCACGTGCCCTCGGACACCGTGAAGGCGAGGGTGCTGGACGGTCCCAGGTCAATGTCGGGCGTCCATTTCTCTTCCTCCGCCTCGGTGGTGTCGGCGGCCTCGGTCGTGTCAGCCGCCTCTTCCTCCTGAGCGAGGAGGGGCGCCGGCGCGGCGGCCGAGCCGAAGCCCAGCAGCAGGGCCAGCGCGAACGGCGTGAGCCAGGCCGACGTGGAGAGAGTCCCGGCCGGGGACGGGAAATCGTGGCGTGAACGGCTGCGGTGGAATCTCATGGCAATTCTGTGGTGTGAACGGGCCTGCCAGGTGGCGCTGGCAGGAGGGGCGCCGCCGGGAACGGCGCGGAAGATAGGGAGGGAGGGCGGCGGCGGCGACCTGGCTCGAATCAGCCGCGGCGTTCTATATTGGGTACGCAGTCCACCACCCGCCTTTCCCGGCGCCGACGCAGGTGCTCCGATTCACTCGATCAACCCAACCATGCGCCCACGTCCGATGCACGCCCTCGCCTCGCTCGTCCTGTCGCTGACCCTTTCGGTGCCTGTCCTGGCCCAGGAGGGCACCCCCGATCCGGCTCCGGAGGGCCCTCCTTCGTTCCTCCTAATGCAGGACCGTTTCCTCCGCGTGACGACGACCACCGGGGTCGAGGCCTTGGGCCGACCGAGGCTTTCGCGGGACAGCTCCACCGTGAGCCTGGGCACCGCCCGGTTCGCGCTGCCGGATATCCGCCTCGTGGAGGAGCGAATCAAGCATCCCGACCCGGTCACCGACGGCATGCTCTACGGTTTGGGAGCGGGGCTGTTGATGGGCGTTGGCGCGGCGTTCTTTTTGTCTAGCGACTCGGAAGAGGACTTTGCGGGCTCTTCGATCGCATTCGGGGGCGCCCTCGGGGTGGCCATGGGCCTGGCCGCGGACGCTGCCTCGGCCAGGAAGGAATGGGTCCAGCTTTGGCCCAGGGCGCGCCGCTAGACCCGGTCCTGCGTCCGGCGCCGGCCGCGGCGATGGGACTCGACTCGGCGGTGGCGGCCTAGCTCAGCGCGAGTTGGGCCGCCCCGCCAGAGTCTCGACGGTCCCCGCCGCAAGGTCGATTCGCCGAATTGCGCCCTCGTTCGCCGCCACGACGAGCAGTCGCCCCTCCTCGTCGATGACCAGGTCGGCCAGAGGCCCGAAGCGGGTGGACAGGGGAACACCGCCGTCGGCCGAGGGCGTCGCTTCGTCGTTGGTCCCGGCCAACACCTCC
Organism: Gemmatimonadota bacterium; assembly: GCA_039715185.1. Classification (NCBI taxonomy): domain Bacteria; kingdom Pseudomonadati; phylum Gemmatimonadota; species Gemmatimonadota bacterium. Next base: position 42,992 of record JBDLIA010000007.1, on the reverse strand, counting down.
AGGATGCCGGCATCGAGGTCCAGGCGCAGCACGCGCCCGCTCGACCACTCGGTGAACAGCAGATCGCCGTCCTCTGATTCGTGGATCTCGCCGAAGTAGCTGAACGGAGCCTCGAGGGCGGCTGCTCCGTCCTCCGCGACACCCTGCGCTCCCGATCCCGCGACGGTGCTGATCACGCCCGTCTCCGCGTCGACCCGGCGAATCCTTTGGTTGCCGGAATCTCCGATGAGCAGATCACCGTTGGCCGTATACAGGGCCACGTGGGGGCGGCTGAAAGCGGCGTCCGCGGCGGCGCCTCCATCGCCCGAGAAGCCTTCTTCGCCGCTGCCGGCGACTGTTCGAACAAAGCCGCTCTCCAGATCCAGCACGCGAATCCGGTGCGCATCCGTCTCGGCAAACAGCAACTCGCGATCGTTCAAGACGCGCACGTAGTAGACGCCCTGAAGGGGCATTGTGAGGCCCGGCCCATCGGGCGCTGTCCCGCGGACGCCGTTCCCCGCGATGGTCGTGATGATCCCGGTGCCGGCGTCGACCCGGCGGATGCGCTCGTTGCAGCGATCGGCGATGTACAGGTTGCCTGCCCCGTCCATGTCGATGCTGTCCGGGCAGCCGAGCTCGGCCTCGGACGCCGGCCCCCCATCGCCCGAGAACCCCCGCTCGCCGGTGCCGGCAATGACCTCCGCGGTGCCCCGCTCCAGGTCGATGCGCTGGACGCGGTGGGCGCGTCGCTCGGAGACGTAAAGCGCGCCGTCGGGATGCTGAGCCAGGCCCAGTGGGAACTGGAGTTCGACCTCTACCGCGGGCCCGCGACCCTCGTCAGCCTGCTGGACGCTGGCAGGAGCCGGTCCGATGGCCAATGCCGCAGCCGCCAGGCTCAAAGTGGCGAGGGTAGAGAACCAGGTCGCCCGGTCTCCGGGCACTTGGGGCACGTTCGCTCCTCTGATTCGGGCAGGATCCTTCCGGTCGCTCCGAGCCTACACCGATTCGGCCATTCTGGTCGTTGCCGCCGCCGATGGCCCGATGCCCTGAGTCCGACTAGCCGATCTCATGCAACACCGAAACCGGAATGGAGATCAGCGCCCCGGCCGTTGCCAGTTCCGGGTCGAGGATCGCCGGTAGGAGGGTAATGGCTACGGCGACGCCGAGCGTTCGCCAGAGGTTGCCCCTCCCTCCGGACGCGTGGTGCGCGCCGAAGGCGCCGCCGGCACCAAAGCCGACCGCGCCTCCCACCAACAGGCCAACCAGGCCGGCGTAGTTGTCCTCGCTGACCGCGTCGGCGAGATAGCCACCCGCATAGCCCGTGGGGATGGACAGGATGACGCCCACGCCGAGTGCCGCTACGAACACCCGCTCCCACGACACCGTCGTGTCCGGAGGCAGGATCAACGGAGTACTCGGCGCCGCTCCCTCCGAGGAGACAGCTGAGGCCACGTCCGACCATTGATCCACCGGAGCGCAGGCCAACGGCCGGGCGAGTTCGTCCGCGGCGCACATGAGGACGGACCCACCTGACTGCCCTGCGCCGGGAGCCGGCAGAGCCAGAGTTGCCAGGGCGGCCAGGACGCGCACCCGGGACACGATGCTCAGGTCTCGATCGCGATGGCGATGGGGATCGCCAGCGCCGGCCCCAGTACCCAACCGCCCTCGTTCCACGCCGCGATCGCTATCGCGCTGACGCCGTATCCGGCCAGGATCGACCACCAAAGGTCGCCCTTTCGACCTGAGGCGTAGTGGGGCGCCAAAGCCGAGGCGGGGATCGACACCGCCGCTCCTCCGACGACGATCCCCGTCAGCACCGCGAGGTCGTCGTCGCCGGAGCTCTCGGTCATCGAGCCCCCCGCGTACGCGCCCACCAGCCAGCCGAGCGCGCCGGCCGCGAGCGCCGCTCCTGCGATCAGCGCCGTCGATCTACCTTCGTCGCCGCCTGATCCTGCGTCGACCTCGAGCTCCAGCGGCCCAGCGGCCGCCGTCATGGCGAAACGCTCGGTTCTGACCGGGCCGGCCCGGCCCCCGGCCTGCTGCCCCGCCCCGGACGTCGGAATCGCCAGCATCGTCAGGGCCGCCAAGGCGCCGACCGCGCCGCCCAGCCCCCTCGTACGGTTCCATCCGCTTCGCGCACACATCTCTTTCTCCGCTTCCGGCCCGACGGCTCCCCGAATGGTGCCGTCCCTCTCGCCCCATCGTGCGCGCGCGCTGTCAACCGACGGTCGAGCTCGTATCAACCGGCGCCTGCGCCAGGTGTGCGGATCGACAGTTCGGGCGCGGTTAGGTAGACTGGCCGGGGCGGGCTGCCCCGAGCTACGCCTCATCTCATCGACCGCTGGACGGCGACCACACGTGACAGAACCGCTACGACTACTCGCAGTCCTGGCCCACCCGGACGACGAGACCCTGGGGGTCGGAGGCTCGCTCGCGAAGTACGGCAGCGAAGGAGTGGAGACGCACGTCGTCACAGCGACGCGGGGAGAGCGGGGCCGCTACGGCGACGGCTCGACGCACCCCGGCGAAGAGGAGCTGGGTCGCATCCGCGAGGCCGAGCAGCGGGCCGCCGCGGAGGTGCTGGGCGTCGGCGACGTGCGCTTCCTGGACTACCTGGACGCGGACCTGGACAAGGCCGACCCCGCCGAGGCGGTGGCGCGCATCGTGACCCACGTGAGACGCGTGCGCCCGCAGGTGGTGCTGACCTTCGCGCAGGACGGCGCTTACGGGCATCCCGACCACATCGGCGTCTGCCAGTTCACGACCGCCGCGCTGGTGGCCGCGGCGGACGGGGCGTACGAGCCCGCGGAGCTGGTGGGCGACTACGACGACGGAGGGGCCGACGCCCACGACCCCTGGTCTACGCCCAAGCTCTACTACATGGCCTGGGGGCAGGCCCACTGGGACGCGTACCAAGCGGCCTTCAAGAAGCTGGTCAGCAAGGTCGACGGAGTGGAGCGGCAGGTGCAGCCGTGGCCGGAGTGGATGCTGACGACGCACGTAGACGCCCGCGAGCACTGGGAGACGGTCTGGAGCGCGGTCCAGTGCCACCAGTCGCAGATCCGGATCTACGCGGCGCTGGGCGAGCTGGGCGAGGAGCACCAGCACGCGCTCTGGGGCCTACAGGAATTCTACCGCGTCTACTCGCTGGTCAACGGCGGGCGCGCGCGTGAGACCGACCTCTTCGAGGGACTCAGGTAATGGAACCGACGCTGGAAGTGGAGGCGCCCGAGAGACGCCGCGCGGACATCGCCATGACGGGCGACGAATTCCGAAGAGCGGGGCACGAGCTGGTTGAGAGGCTCGCCGAATTCTTCGACGAATTGCGCGAGCGTCCTGTGACGCCGGGCGAAGGACCGGAAGAAATCAGAGCCCTGCTGAACTCGGAGGCGGGCCTGCCCGAGCGAGGAGAGTCGGCCGAGGAGCTTTTGCGTGAAGCGACGGGCCTCCTGATGGACCATTCGCTCTTCAACGCCCATCCCCGATTCTTCGGCTATATAACGGCCCCGGCGGCGCCGATCGGAATCCTGGGGGACTTCCTCGCGGCCGGGATGAACGCCAACTGCGGGGCCTGGATCCTGTCCCCGGTGGCCGCCGAGATCGAAGCGCAGACCGTACGCTGGTTGGCGGAGCTGATCGGCTACCCCCCAGACGGTAGCGGGCTGCTGGTAAGTGGTGGCAACATGGCCAACCTGACGGCCTTCCTGGCCGCCCGGGCGGCGGTCGCGGACTGGCCGGTTCGGGAGCACGGTCTTGCCGCGTCCGACGCTCGACAGCTTCGGGTATACGGGTCAGCCGACACGCACACTTGGATCGAGAAGGCGGCCGACCTGTTCGGTTTGGGCACCGATTCAATTCGTTGGATCGGGACCGATGCGGAGCGGCGGATGGACGTCGGGGCGCTACGGGATGCGGTTGATCGCGATATCGACGCCGGTGACCTGCCGATGCTCGTGGTCGGCACATCGGGCAGCGTGGGCTTCGGCATGGTCGATGACCTGCCCGCGATCGCCGAGGTCTGTCGGGAGAGGGACGTGTGGTTCCACGCCGACGGCGCTTACGGCGGTTTCGCCGCTTGTGTCCCCGACGTGGACCCCCGCCTCGCTGCTATTGGTTTGGCCGATTCGATCGCGATCGATCCGCACAAATGGCTGTACGCTCCGCTGGAAGCGGGCTGCGTCCTGGTCCGAGACAGGGGGGCTCTCGAAAGGGCATTCGCGTACCATCCGCCCTACTTCTACTTCGGCGTCGAGGCCACCAATTACGTGGACCTGGGACTCCAGAACTCGCGCGGCTTTCGGGCGCTCAAGGTCTGGCTGGCGCTCCGCCAGGTCGGGCGCTCCGGGTTCCAACGCATGATCGGTGAGGACTGCGCCTTGTCCCGTCGGATGCACCAGCGTCTGTCTGATCACCCCGAGATCGAGCCGTTCACCCAGAGTCTGAGCATCAACACGTTCCGATACGTTCCCATCGACCTCCGGGATCGTCGCGGCGACGGGGAGGCAGAGGCATACCTCGACTCCCTGAACGAGAAGGTGATGGACCGCATGGACCGGGAGGGGAAAGCGTTCGTGTCGTTGGCGCGGACAAACGGCACATTCCTGCTTCGATCCTGCATAGTCAACTACAACACGTCGGCCGAGGATGTGGACGCGCTGCCGGAGATGGTGGCGGAGGTGGGGCGGGTGGTGGACGCGGAGGAGCGGGGGTAGGCTAGGCTAGGCGTCGCGGGCAAGCACGGCGCGCCCCGCCGCCGCGTCCTCCACCCCTAGCCCCAGCGACTTGAACACCGTGATCTCGTCGTCGCGCGATCGCCCCTGTGCCCCCGCCACCACCTCCCCCAACTCCGCCCGGATGTGGCTCGCGTCGAGCCCGGCCTCCTCCTGCGCCAGCAGCCAGTCGCCGGCCTGCAGATCGGCCGATTCCCGCGAGTCCACGTAGAACGCGGACCCGGCGACCAGCGCTGTGTCCACCTCGCGGGTCGCGGCGCTGAAAGCGCCCACGGCGTTCACGTGCGCGCCGGGCGAGACCCACTCGCCCAGGAGCACGGGCTCGGGCGATGACGTGACGGTGCACAGGATGTCGGCTTCGCGGGCGGCGTCCTCGGCGGACGCGACTGGCTCCACCGCGACGCCGTGCGCCTGGCCCGCCCACTCGGCAAAGGTGCGCGCCCTTTCGGCGCGGCGGCTCCACACGCGCACGCGCCGCACGTCTCGCACGGCCAGCATTGCCTCCAGGTGCGAACGGGCCTGCACTCCGCTGCCCAGAATCGCCAGATCACCGGCGTCTTCGCGCGCGAGTAGCCGGGTCGCTAGCCCCGAGACGGCCGCCGTGCGGATCTCGGTGACGGCGATGGCGTCCACCACGCCGATCAGCCGGCCCGCCATGTCGAACAGCAGCACCGCGCCGTCGTGCGCGGGGTCGGCGCCGTGGAAGGCTGAGATCACCTTCACGCCGACCACGTCGGGGTCGGGCACGAACGCGGGCATGAGGCCGACCACCCCGGAGCCGTCGGGGACTCGGAAGAAGCCGCGCGGCGGCTGCACCGCGCGGCCCTCGGAGAACGCGCGCAGGGTGGTGGCCATCAGGTCGATGGCGGCGGCCATGGGCAGGCGGCGGCGGACCTCGTCGCCGTCGATGAAGGCGGGCGAGCTCACGCGCCGACGTTTCCGCGGAAACGCATTCCGGGCGCGCTCATGTTTGGATGTCTCCGCGGAAACGTGGATCGGCCGAAAACACGCCGGGACGTTTCCGCGGAAACGCGCCCTCTATTCCTCATCCTCGGCGGTGATCTCGTCGAGCGTCGCGCGTGCCCACTCGGCCCGCGCGATCAGCCCTGCGGCCGCCGCCGCGGCCTCGTACCCGCGCAGCGCAGCCGCCCGCTTGGGGGTGCGGCCGAGCGCCAGTTCGAAGGCCGCCAGGGCCTCCTCGGAGCGACCCGCCCGGAGCAGCAGTTCGCCCTCCAGCTCCCTGGGGGGCTTGAACGAGTATGGAGGCCCGAAGTCGATCGGCATCGCCGCTTCGGTGTCCGCGCCGCGCTCCGCGACCGCTATGGCCGCGTCCAGGTCGCCGTCGAGCTCGTACGCGAGCGCCTCGAGCGTGCTCTTCCAGATCGGCCGGTAGCCGGACGTCCAGTCGGCGATGTCCGCACCCGCGGACGACACCGCGTCCAGCGCCGCCCGCAGCGCGTCGATGTCGCCCCGGCGTGCAGCCGCCAGGCCGGTGCCGAAGGCGTACATGGCGCCGGCCAGGCCCTCGGCCCGTGCGGGCAGTTCGGCGTCGGCCGGGAAGCCCGCGGCGGCCTCCGCGTCCGTTAGATAGAACGTCCGCATGATGGCGAACGAGCGCCCGTTTCTGGCGCGCCGGTCTTCGGACAGGCGCTCGTCCCCGCTGTTCTCCAGGCACCCGCCGACCAGCGTCTCCGCGTCCGTCAGGCGGCCCTGCTGCTGGTAGCCGTACGCCAACCAGATGTTGTAGTGGCCGCAGCTCGAGGGCGGCAGGTCGCGGGCCGCGAGGTCCGCGTTGACCACCGCCATGGCCCGCTCGTTGGCGGCCACGACGTCCCCCCACATGCCGCTCGCCAGGAAGATGTGGCTGGTCATGTGCTGCGCGTGGCCCGCGTTCGGGGCGATGCGCGAGTAGGCGCGCGCGGCGCGCAGGCCGATGGGCGCGTGGGCGGGGTCGTCGAAGGAGTGGATCACGTAGTGCGCGGCGCCGGGGTGATCGCCGTTCTTCTCGAGGAGCTCGAGGGCGATCGCGCCGGCGCGCATGTAAGTGGGTACTACACGGGCACCTTGGCTCAGCCCGAGCAGCGACAGCGCGTAGAACGCCTGTGCCTCGAAGTCGTCGGGGTAGGCGTCGGCCAGCGCGCCCATCGCCAGGCTGAAGGCGGTGTCTCGGGCTGCCTTCTCGCCCTCGCCGTACAGAGTCTCGACCGTCTCCAGCCACGCCCTCTCGCGGGCGTCGGCCGCCGCGGCGAGCCTTTCCTCCGCGCTCGGCGCGAGCCGGCCCAGAGCCTCTCGGGCGGCGTCCACGTCCTGTTCGTTCCAGACCGGGTGCGTGTGCGTCATCGCCTCGCCCCAGTACGCCATGGCCATGCTCGGGTCGGCCTCCTGCGCCAGGCGGAATGCCTCCGCCGCGTCCTCGTATTCGAAGCTGTGCATGAGCAGCACCCCCCGCAGGAAGTGCCCGCGCGCGTGGGGGGACCCAGAGGTCGGGAAGTGTAGGGTGCCCAGGCCGTCGATGGTGACCGGGCCCTCTTCGACGTGCTGTGCGTCCAGCCCGGAGACCGACGTGGCCAGCAAGATGGCGGCGGCGGAGAGCACGCGGGATGCGGAGCCGAGGATCGGCAACGAGCGATGCGACATGGATCTCCCGAGGTGTATGTCCGAATCGCAGCAGAGAAGGTTCACCGCAACCTATCACGACCCGGCGGCGGCCCGCGATGGGAGTACTGACTGGCGCAGGAAGAAGCCTTCGCGGAAGGGGTCGCGCCGATCCAGCCCACCCGTCTTTGCACGGAATTGACCTGGCCTGTGCACGGCCTTGGCAAGGCGGCGTTGCACTCGCGCGCCTGTGGCGTTGCATTTCACCCATGCCCGCGGCCCGTAACCGGGATCTGGGTCCCGGACCGCCGCGAAGTGAACCGCACGCAAGCGAGAGTGCCGATGCATCGCCACGTCTACCTCCCCCTGCTGCTCGTAGCGACGCTGGCTCCGGCGAGGCCCGCCGCAGCCCAGGGCTGGAGCTGGCCCGAGCGCGCGGAGAACCTGCAGGACCTTCCCGCGGACTTTCCGCCGAACAGGCTACGCGCCGTCATGACAGGCTTCACCCGGTCGCTCGGCGTGCGCTGCTCCTATTGCCACGTGGGCGAGGAGGGCCAGCCGCTCAGCACCTACGACTTTCCGTCGGACGAGAAGGTGCAGAAGCGCACCGCGCGCGAAATGCTCAGGCTGCTCGGCTCGGTCAACGAGCATCTGGGCAACATCGAGCCGACCGGTGAGAAGGTGAACATGTGGTGCTTCACCTGCCACGCCGGCCGCGCACGGCCGCAGGTGCTCGAGGAAGCGCTCATGGAGACCTACCGCGCCGAGGGCATCGACGCAGCCGTGGCCAAGTACGGGGCGCTACGCGAGCGCTACTACGGGCGCGGAGCCTACAACTTCTCCGAGCGGAGCCTGAACGTCATGGGCTACCAGTTGCTGCGAGAGGGCGATCACGAAGGCGCGATCCGGATCTTCCACCTGAACACAGAGCACAACCCGGAGTCGGCCAACGTCTGGGACAGCCTGGCCGAGGGTTACATGACGGCCGGGATGAACGGGCCCGCGCGGATCTTCTACCGCAAGAGCCTGGAACTGAACCCGCAGAACCAGAACGCCATCGACAAGCTGGCGGAGATCGACGCGGCCGAGGAAGCCACTCCCTGACGCCGCCAGGGGGCGGCCGGCCGCCGGTCAGCCGCCGCCCTCGTAGCGCACGTAGGCGCGCGTCTCCGAGGGCCGGCCGACTTCCTCGAAACCCGCGGCCAGATAGGCCGACAGCAGGCCGTTGAAGGCGAACACCGGAGGCACGTTCGGCTTGGTCGGGATGATGGGGTAGGCCTCCACGAGAGCAGCGCCCCGGTCCAGCGCGTGCCGCGCGGCGGCGGCCAGCAGGCGCTTCGACACCCCCAGACCGCGCGCGTGGGGCGCGACGAACAGGCACAGGATTACCCAACTCGGGCGCCCGTCCAGCGACTTCATGGTGCGTGTCCGGGCCAGGCGGACGAACTGCTCCCGCGGCGCCACCGAACACCAGCCGACCGGCTCCCCCTCCGCGTACGCCAGGACCCCCGTGGGAGCCCCCTCTTCCACGAGCGCCCTCAGCTTCAGCCGGTTCCCTTCGCCCTTGCTCGCCTCGTACTCGGGCCTCATCAGGCGGTAGTACATGCACCAGCAGCCGCCGCACGCCCCGCGTTCGCCGAACAGCCGCTCCAGGTCTGGGAGCAGCTCTGCCGTGAGCGGCTCGAACTTGAGGCGTCGGGGACTCGCGGATACGCTCGTCATGTCGTTCGACTCGGGAGGGGCGATGTCTCTTCGCGTTTTGATCGCCGGCGCGACCGGGGCGCTGGGCAGCCACGTGGTCCGTGAGGCGCTCGCGCGAGGCCACCAGGTCCGCGCGCTCGTCCGGCACCGGGCACTGCCGGACGATATCGTAGAACGGGTCGAGGCGCACCGCGGAGACGCGCTCAGCGCGGCTGGGCTAGGACGGGCCTGCGCCAGTATCGACGTCGTGTTCTCCTGCGCGGGGGCGAGCGTCCTTCCCGATCTGCGCCGCGGTCGTCGGAGCTTCCACCGCGTCGATTTGCCGGCAAATCGTAACCTGATAGGGGCCGCGACGGGCGAGGGCGTACGCCGCTTCGTTTATGTCGGTGTAGCCGGTCACGAAGCGCTCGGGCATCTGCGATATGTCGCCGCCCATGAAGCGGTGGTCGATGTCCTGCGCGCCTCGAAGCTGTCCCACGCCGTCATCAGGCCCGTCGGGTTTTTCTCGGCCTTCGCGACGTTGCTGGATTTTGCGCGCAAGGGGTCGGTGCCGTTGATCGGGGACGGCTCGGCGCGCACGAACCCGATCCACGAGGCGGACCTGGCGCGCGTCTGCGTAGATGCCGTCGAAGAGGCCGGAGTCGGCGAGGCGGCCGTCGGCGGGCCAGAGGTGTTGTCCAGGCGCCAGATCGCGGAGTTCGCGTTGGCGGCCCTCGGCGCGCCGCAGAAGATCCGCGTCGTCCCCTCCCTCGCGGCGAAGCTGGTCGGCGCGGTCATCCGGCCCATAAACCCGCGGGTGGCGGACCTGACGGCCTTCTACGCACGCGTCTCCAATGAGGACCTGATCGCGCCGCGTTACGGCACCCGCAGGATCGCCGAGTACTTCGAGCAACTGGTCGCGGCCTGAGGATAGTCGGCGAAGCGCAACCTCCTCTTGATTCCAGAGAGGAGTCGCTCAATGTTCTCTCTGAAACCTAGAGGAAGGCGTCTCGTATGGGCGGCGTGAACGACGACAAGTCCCGCAACGACATGATCAAGGGGACCCTGGATCTGCTGATCCTGAAGGTCCTGTCGCTGGAGCCCCTGCACGGCTGGGGCATCAGCGAGCGCATTCAGGACATGTCCCGCGCCGTGCTGGAGGTGAACCAGGGGGCGCTCTATCCGGCGCTCCACAGGCTCGTGCGGCGGGGCTGGATCACGTCGTCCTGGGCGACGACCGAGAACAACAGACGCGCGCGCTACTATGCGCTTACGGCTGAAGGACGAAGACAGCTCGGCGCCGAGGTCGTGCACTGGCAACGGCTGTCCGCTGCGGTCGACAGGATCGTCGCGGCGACCTGATCGGTCGCTTCGGGCTCCGCGTGGAAGGATAGACATGGGCATCACGAGCGATATGGCCACTCGTCTCTCGGCGCTGTTCCGGCGGCGCCGCATGGAGCGCGAGCTGGACGAGGAGCTGGCCTTCCACCTGGAGCGCGAGGTGGAAAAGCTCGCCGCCGAAGGCCTTGACCCCGACCGGGCCCGCACCGAGGCGCTGAGGCGCTTCGGGGGCGTCCAGCACCACAGGGAACGGGCCCGCGCGTCGTGGGGCCTCGTCTGGCTGGACGACCTGTGGCGCGACCTGCGCATCGGCGCGCGGGGGCTCCGGCGAGCGCGCGGGTTCACGGCCGTGGCCGTCACGACGATGGGGCTGGGCATAGGCGGGACGCTCGCCCTCTACGGCGCCATCCACGCGCTCCTCGTGCGGCCGTTCCCGTTCCCGGCCGGTGACCGTGTCGAGGTGTTCTGGTCGGACCAGAACTGGCGCGGTTCGGAGTTCGACCACGTACGCGAGGGCGTGGTCGCCTTCGAAGAAGTGGCGGCCTACGGGCACGAGGTGGTCACCCTGGGCGAAGGGCGGGGCCGAGCGCCCGTCGCGGCCGTGATGGGGTCCGCCGGCCTGTTCGACGTGCTCGGCGCCGCGCCGCTGCTGGGCCGGACCTTCCGCGAGGGCGAGGATCGTCCGGGGGCCGAGCCGGTAATCGTGCTGAGCCACGGGCTCTGGCAGCAGCGCTACGGAGGCAACCCCGGAGTCGTCGGCCGACTCGTCAGCGTCGACGGCGTCCAGCGGACCATCGTCGGGGTGATGCCCGCCGGCTTCTTCTTCCCGTCCCCGGATCAGCGGGCGTGGGTGCCGCTGGACCTGGACCCTGCCGACGGCGCCTACGCCGGTAACGGCTGGCTCATTCTGGTCGGCCGCCGCGCGAACGGCGCGTCCAACGCCCAGGTGGAGGCGGAGATCCAGGGCATCGCGGCCCGGCTCGGTGAGCGCTTCACCTATTCGGAGGAGTGGGACAAGACCCGCGGCGCGTTCAGCGTGCCGCTGCGCACATATCTGTTCGGCGAGGTGGGGCCGCTGCTGCGCCTCCTGACGCTGGCCACCGCGCTGCTGCTCGTCATGGCGCTGGCCAACGTCTCCGCGCTGCTACTCGGACGCATGATCGATCGCGCCCACGAGATGCGGCTGCGCGCCGCGCTGGGCGCGGGCCGCGCGCGACTGGTGCGCCAGATCGTTGCCGAGTCGGTGCTGCTGTCGGGGATCGCGGGGGGCGTCGGGGTGGCGCTGGCGTATCTCGGGTTCGGAGCGGTGGTGAGCCGGCTCCCCCTGGGGGGCGGTTTCGAGACCACCATCGGCCTGGACTGGCGGCTGCTCGTGGCGGCACTCGCCGGCGCGACGCTGCTCGGCGCCCTGGTGGCGCTGGCCCCCGCGCACAGGCTGCTCAGGGACCGGCCGACCAACCTCCAGCCGGGCGCCCGCGCCGAGGGCGGGGCGGCCGCGGGACGGTCCGGGCGACTGCAGGCGGCTCTGGTGTCGGCGCAGGTCGTCATCGCCGTGACGCTGGTGGCGGGGGCTACTCTGTTCGCACGTAGCGCCGCGCAGCTCTACCGCGTGGACACCGGCCTGGATCCGGCGGGGGTGGGCGCGGTGACCGTGGGCGTGGATCGCGCGACGCCCGGCGGCGGCCACGGCTTCGCGCGCCGCGCCGTTGACGCCGCCCGAGCGCTGCCGGGCGTAGAGTACGCGGCCATGGGGCTGCGGCTTCCGCTCCGCGACGGCGGCATCCAGGGCAGCACCGGGGTGCGAGACCGCCCCGAGCTGGACGGGGCGAACGCCCTCTCCGCCTACTACAGGGCCATCACCGACGAGTACCTGACGACCATGGGGATGCGGGTCGTGGAGGGAAGGGGATTTGGTCCGGAAGACAGGGCCGGCGCCGCCCCCGTGACGCTCGTCAACCGCGCGTTCGCCGAAGAAGTTTGGCCGGGCGAGAGCGCCTTGGGGAAGTCGGTGATGGGCAACTTCGACGACGACTGGTCCACCGTGGTGGGCGTAGTCGATAACGTGCCCATCGAGGGAGTGCGCGCGCCCGCGCCGCGGGTCGTCTATCGCCCCTACGAGCAGTGGGCAGCTCTTTGGCCCGGTGGGGTCCTGACCTTCCGCACCTCGGGCGACCCAGCCGCCCTGCTCGAGACGGTGCGCCGCACGCTGGAAGAGTTGGACGCCACGGCCGTGGTGCTGCAGCCGACGACGCTGCGTCGGGCGCTGGACGCCTCAATCGCGGACGTCCTCCGGCTGCGCTTCTTCATGGCCGCGCTGGCCGCTCTCGCGCTCGCGATCGGCGCGGTCGGCGTGTACGGCGTCGTGTCCTACGAGGTCGCCAGGCGCTCACGCGAGTTCGGCATCCGCATGGCGCTGGGCGCCGACCGCGGCCGCCTCGTGCGCGAGGTGATGCGCCGCGAGTCCGTCCAGGTGCTGATCGGCGTCGCGGTGGGGGTCGGATTGGCAACGCTCGCCGCGCGCGCCGCGGCCGGGCTGGTGTGGGGTGTGCAGCCGGTCGATCCGCCGAGCCTCGCCGCCGGCGCCGGCGCGCTCCTCGCCGTGGGGGTCGTCGCCGCGCTGACGCCCGCGATTCGGGCCAGCCGCGTGGATCCGGCGCGGGTGCTGCGCGGCGAGTAGCCGCGGCAGAGAACTTGCGGCCATGCCGCGTGGGGTGGGGCACACGGCATGGAGGTGGACATGAGGAGCATCACGGAAGTCGTTGGGACGGCGGCGATTGCGGCGTTCCTGGCGGCCTGCAGCACCGCTGAAGCATCAACGGTAATTCCGGCAGAAACTTCCCTCGCGATCGAGATCGGCCAACGGCTGAGCTCCGACGCGCACGCGCCCGGAAGCGCGTTCGCGGGCGTGCTGGCCGAGCCGCTGTCGGCCGACGGACAGGTCATCCTGCCGGTCGGGACGGCGGTGCGGGGTGAGGTCACGTCGGCCAGCGAGGACCCGCCGACGATCGGTATTCGCCTGACCAGCATCGACATCAACGGGGCCCCCTTCGAGGTCCACACGGAGCCGGTCGTGGTGAACGCCATGAAGCGCTCCGAGATGGTCGACAAGGGCAAGAAGATCGGCGGCGGCGCGGCGGCCGGCGCGGTCATCGGCGGGATCGTGGGCGGCGACGCGAAGGACGTGGTGCTGGGCGCGGCTGCAGGCGCCGCCGCGGGCACCGGCGTGGCGCTCGCCACCAAGGAGCACGAGGCCTACCTGAACGCCGGCACCGTCGTGACAGTGGTTCTGGACGAGGCGATGGTGGTGGCGCCCAGGCCGGTGACGGAGGACTGAGCGCGAGACCAACGTCGCTCCTTCTCGGCGACGCTCGGCACGAGAAAGGGACGGGGTAGCGGCCCCGTCCCTTTTCTCTTTCCGCTTCTACGCCAGCCGTAGATCACTCCATCGACATCCCTTCCACCTTCTGCAGCGTCGCAGTCCAGCCGGCGCGAAACGTGTCTTCCCCGTAGGAGATGTGCAGCACGTCGCCCGCGAAGTGGATCGTGTAGGGCTGCGCGTTGCCGGGGAAGTCGCCCATGTAGTTCATGTCCTTCGCCACATAGGCGATCGTCGTGAGTTGGTCGCCTTCCACCGAGTAGCGACCCGCGTTCGCCACGAGGGTCTGATACGCGTGGGTCCGTTCTTCGTCGGTCATCCCGGCCTCGGCGTCGTAGCCGCCGCGGGCTTCGCTCGCGTTCACGTACATGATCGCGTAGTGCGTGCCGGTGAAGATGAACATCCCCGGTTGGGCCTCGTAGGACTCCTCCGGGCCCTCCCAGTTCGTGACCACCCACGCGCCCTCGACGGACTGGTCCTCGGCCATGGCGTCGTCCTGGGCGACCGATTGGCCGGGTGCGGCAACGAGCGCCAACACGGCGAGCGCGGCCAACGGGAGAGCGGCGTTGTTCCTGAGCGACATCGCATACCTCCTGGGGTCGGGGACCGAACGGTGCGTCCGGTCACCGGTTCGGGGAGACCGCCGTGGCGGTCGACGCCCCCGACCGCTGCGTCCTGGCGATCGGGGCGTCATAACGGCGCCGAGGCGGGCGTTGCAGGAACATGAGCCGCCCTCTCCCTACCGGCAACGTGGTCCGGTTCGGTCCCTTCGAGTTCCACCCGGCGAGCCAGAGCCTGTGGCGCGACGGAAACCCCGTCCCGTTGCCCCCGCTGCCCAGCTCGGTGCTCTCCCACCTGCTTGAGCACCCCGGCAGAATCGTGACCCGGGCGGAGCTGCGCGAGGCCTGCTGGGGAGGGCACCGCGTCGGGTTCGACGATCGCCTGAACACGTGCGTGCGCGCGCTGCGGACGGCGCTGGACGACGACGCCAGGTCGCCCGGCTACATAGTTACCCAGCGCGGGCGCGGGTACCGCTTCGTGGGCGACGTCACGGCGGCCGCGTGGGACAGCGCGCGCGACCGGCACGCGCGGTCGGCGCCGCGGACGCTCGGCTCCCGCCGCTGGCGCACGGCCGCGGTGATCGCGGGAGCCTTTCTCGTGGGCGTAACGGCGCGCGGCACGTTGACCGACGCGGATGCGAACGAAGGCCTCCGGAGCGGCGCGGGATTGCGCGCCGTGGCGGACCCGCTGGTCGACCCCGGAACGGTCGTGCCAGAGGCGTGGACCGCCTACGTGCGCGCCACGGTGCTCCTCCAGGGGGAGGGAGAGGGCTCGCTGCGTGAGGCGGACAGGCTGCTCACGCGTGCGATTCAGTTGGATCCGACTTTCGCCAATGCGCGCGCGTATCTGGCCGGGACTCGCGCCGAGCGCGGCTGGAGGGAGCGCGATCCGGCGTTGATCGCGGAGGCGGGCACGGCGGCGCGCGCCGCGATCGAGCGGACCCCGCACTCGGGGGAGGCGTGGCTGGCCCTGGGCCGGTCCCAGCACTTCGACCGACGCTTCGACGAGGCTCTGTACTCGCTGGAGACGGCGCGCGACCTCCTGCCGGGCGAGCCCCGGGTGCACCTGGCGCTGGGCGGCGCCTACCGTCGGCTCGGGCGCTGGCTGGAGTCCAATCGCGCGTTCGGCCGCGTCCTGGAGCTCGACCCCTTCTCGGTACCGGCCACCTGGGCGCTGGCCCTGAACCACGAGCGCCTCAGGGACTTCGACCGGGCCGACGCGCTGTATCGAAAGGCCATCGCCCTCGACCCGGAGCACCTGCCCGCGTACTTGCGGCGGGCGTTGATGCACGCGCGGCTCGGCGGCGACCCGAACGGCGCCCGCGCGATCCTGGAGGAGGCCGCCCGAGCGGGCCACGGCAGTCCCACGGAGCTCGCGCTCTCGATCCGCGAACTGGCCAGGATGCTGGGGCCGTCGAGCGATTGGGAGGGGATCGACGCGAACTCGGGTAGCACCATCGTCCGGCTCGGCAGGGCGTGGCTGCTGGCGTCCTCGGGCCGCGCCGACGAGGCGCGCACCGAGTACGCGAGGCTGGTAGAGGAGCTGGCGCCCCGGGCGCACGGGCCCGGTGCGTGGGACGGTGTCCCGACCGTTCAGGGAATCCTGGGCCTGGCGTACGCCGGGGCGGGGGACGTCCGCAGGGCGCGGCGCCAGGCCAACCGCATCCTCGAGGAGTTCCCCGCGCAAGGCGACGCGCTGACCGCGTCCTATCTGCGCGTCATCGCGGCGGAGATCTTTACCTCGATCGGGGACTTCGAGCGCGCCGCGGCGCTCGTGGCCGAGCAGCTTGCCAGGCCTTCGACGCTCACCGTGAAGGGCCTGCGCTCGGATCCGGTGTGGGCCCCCCTGCGTGAGTACCTGGCCGCGCCGGCCGAGGGCCGGCTCGCCGAGACCATGGCCCGCGTCGGGCCCTGAGGCGCGGCCGCCGGCGCTCCGCCACGTTCCCGGGCCTCCTCAGTTTGCCCTCAGAAACCCGACAAGTTTAGACGGCCAAAGGTCTTGCGCGGCCAGTCCCAAGGCGTCCGCGGTTCCTCAGATCGCGTTCATGGACGCGTGGGCGCGCGCGGGTGAGGGTAGGGGCGAGCATCACGCACCTGCCCGTGACGGAGCCTTCATGCGCGCACCACCGATGACCGCGATTCTCACGCTGCTGCTGTCCGCCGCCGCTCCCGCCTGCGGCGGAGACGACCCGGCCGGCCCCGGAGGCCCCGGCGGCGGTTCGGTGCCGGTCATCACCCTGTCCGCCGCGGCCACGACCCTCACCTTCCTGGGCGAGACCGTCCAGATCGAGGCCAACGTGACCGGCCTCGCCGCCGGCGCGGACGGGACGGTCACCTGGTCGGTCACCGACGGCAGCGTCTTCCGCGTCGACGACGCCGGCGTGGTGAGCGCGACCGGCAACGGCAGCGCGCTGGTGAGAGCCTCCGTGCTGAGCGAAACCGAGACGCTCGAGCTGACCGTCGCGCAGGCGCTCGACTCGGTGGCCATCGTCGGGCCCGACACGGTGTTCGCGGTGGGCGTGCGCTCGCGCTTCACGGCGTCCGGCTTCGACGCCGGAGGAGCACCCTTTACGCGCACCGCGCTCGAGTGGGCCAGCTCGGCTCCTGCGGTCGCCACCGTGGACGCGAGCGGCATGGTCACGCCAGTGGGTGAGGGGACGGCCGACATCTCGGTGACGGTCGACGGCATGGGCGCGAGCCGCGCCTACACCGTGGTCGACGCCATCCCGCTCGAGCTGAGCGCCGCATCCGCGGAGGCGTTCCAGTGGGCGCTCGAGGACACATCGTCGGCGAATGGGGTGGTCGGGGTGCAGGCCGCGATCATCATCCCGGGGCAGGGGACCTGGCAGGGCGTTTACGGACAGAACGACTCGAGCAGCGTGATGCGCCCCGACCTGCTGCTGCCCGTTGGCAGCGTGGCCAAGACCGTGATCAGCGGGCTCGTGCTCGACCTGGTAGACGACGGCCTGCTGGAGCTGGACGACTCGGTCGGCACGTGGGTCTCCTTCGCCAACGTGCCGGGCGACGTCACGGTCAGGCAGCTACTCCAGAACACCAGCGGCGTAGCCAGCTTCACCTCGGGAGTGGGGTTCGGCGACAGCATCGTGGCCGACCTGTCGCGCCTGTGGACGCTGGAGGAGCTCATGCAGTTCGTGGGCCCCGTCGAGTTTCAGGCCGGGACCTCCTGGAAGTCGTCCAACACGGGCTACCTGCTCGGCGGGATCATCGCCGAGACGGTGACCGGGTCGACCGTCCCGGACCTGTTCACCGCGCGCCTGTTCGATCCCTTGGCGCTGCGTATGGCCCAGCCGGCCTGGCAGACCCCGCCCGGCGAGCTCGCGGTTACCTGGAGCTTCCAGAACGGCCAAATCGTCAACTTCACGGACCTGTTCGTGGGACCGGCGTTCCACTCGTCCGGCGGACCTCTCGATGTCGTCATGGACGCCGAGTCGCTGGCGCGCTGGGGCGCCGCGTTGTTCGGCGACTTCCTGTCGCCCGCGGTGCGCGCCGAGATGCTCACCGACGTTCCCGACGACGGCGGCATTCCGGGCCAGGTCGCCGCGGGCGTGGGGATCCGCAAGTACAACTACCTGGGCCGGACGTCGTGGGGGCACAGCGGCAACCAGGGCAACGGCAGCGCGTTCCTGCTGTGGGACGAGACGACGGGGATCACCATCGCGCTCACCTACAACCTGAACGGAGCGGGCCACGGGGCGTCGCACTTCCGGTTGATCCAGGTTCTGCTCGGCCTGGCACTGCAGGCGATGTAGCGAGAAACGGGGCGCCGGCTATTCTCCCTGCATGATCGCCGTAGGGTCGTTCGACGTCATCGTGGTTGGCGTTGGCGCGATGGGCTCCTCCGTCTGCGCCCACCTCGCCGCGCGCGGAGCCCGCGTGCTGGGCATCGATCGCCACGCGCATCCGCACGAGTTCGGTTCCAGCGGCGGCGACACGCGCTTGTTTCGCACCTCCTACTTCGAGCACACCGATTACGTCCCGCTCCTGCGCCGCGCGCGCGCCGGGTGGTCGCGCCTGGAAGAGGACACCGGCGTAACGGTGTTCTACGAGACAGGCGTGCTATATGCCGGTCCGGCGGATGGCCATTTGATCCGCGATACCGAGGCGTCGGCGAGGGCGTACGAGATCCCGCTGGAGGAGTTGGGCGACGCGGCGGACCGCTTCCCCCAGTTTGCGCTGCCGGACGGCTATCGCGCTCTGTTCGAGCCGGGCGGGGGGCTGGTGCTGTCGGCCTGGGCGATCGGGGCGTACGGGGGGCTCGCCAGGCACGCGGGGGCGCAGCTTAGGCCAAGGGAGCGCGTTCTGGGCTGGGAGGAGACCGGCGACGGCGTGGTCGTGCGCACCGACGCGGGCCGCTATACAGCCGCGCACCTGGTGCTCGCCGCCGGAGCCTGGACGAGCGCGCTGGCGCCGAGCTTGGCGGGGTTCCTCACGCCCACGCGCCAGGTGCTGGGCTGGGTGCGGCCCGACGACCCGGACGCGTTCTCCCCACCGCGCTTTGCTGCCTGGGCGATCGAGGACCCGAGCGACGGACTCTACTACGGATTTCCCATCGTGGGCGGCTCGTCGGCCATGCCGGAGCGCGCCGGCATCAAGGTCGGTCGCCACGTGCCCGGACCCGAGGCCGATCCGGACACCGTCGATCGGGGGCCGGCCCCGCCCGAAGACCAGGATTTCCTGCCCGGAGTGGCGCGCTACCTGCCCAGCGCGGGCACCGACGTGCTGTCCACCATGACCTGCCTGTACACCAACTCGCCCGACGGCCACTTCCTGGTTGGCGCGCTGCCTGGCGCCGAGCGCGTGAGCGTGGCGGCGGGCTTCAGCGGCCACGGCTTCAAGTTCGCCCCCGTGATCGGCGAGGCGCTGGCGGACCTCGCGCTGGAGGGATCGACCGAGCTGCCGATTGGGTTTCTGGATCCGGACCGCTTCGACGGCACCTGAGACGTTTCCGCGGAAACGCGGGAGACGTCGCCGCGTGTCCCCCGAGACGTTTCCGCGGAAACGTCCTGGACGTCTCAGCTCGTACGCCCGCGAGGCGGTGACAAAACCGCCGGGCCCGCCCCCGATTTCAGACACCACTGCCTCTCCATGCGCGTTTCAGCATTAGCAGTCCCCAACCCGCGCGTCACACATCCGGGAGATCCCATGAGGTACGCCGCCCCGATCCTGCTATTCGCGCTACCCGCCGTTGGCGTCGCTCAAGCGCCGGAGCCCGAGACTCCCACCGTCGTCGTGACGGGGTCGTCGACCCAAACCGTGCCGCCGGACATGGTGACGGTATCGTTTTCGGCAAGCCGCGTGGAAGACTCGCCGGGAGACGCGGTGGACGGAACGGCGGAGTTGGCGGAGGCAGTCATTTCGGCGCTGGGCGCCATGGGCTTGGCGGACCTGGAGATCGAGCGGATTGGATTGGCAGTCTCTCCGCACTGGGAACACAAGAGAAACGGCGACCGGGAATTCAAAGGCTACCGAGCCAACACGACCGTGCGCGCTCGGACGCACATTCTCGGCGAGACGGGGCGCCTCGTGAACGCGGGGACCGACGCCGGAGCGACGATCGGAGGAGTCGGATACTCCTCCTCCTCAGAGATGCACGCGCTCAGGCGTCTGGCGCTGGCGAGTGCGGTGGCCGCCGCGCGCGAGGACGCGGCCGCGATGGCCGAAGCCGCCGGTGGCCGGCTGGGACCACTCCTGCTGCTTACGACCGATCGGCTCGACCCGGCACCAGGGATTGGCCCTGTAGCGATTCAGGCATTGAGGGCCGGCGATACCTTCATGCTGGACCCGCAGAACGTAGCCGTTTCCGCCCGCGTTCAAGGCCGCTGGGAGTTCATCCCCGACGGGAACTAACGCCCGGGCGGCTTTGGCACCCGAAACGTTTCCGCGGAAACGCGGAACGCATCAACGCGCGCCCAGCCTCAGAACTCGCACCTCGGCCGCAGCGGCACGAACAGCCCCGTCCCGAATCTGTCCACGCCGTAGTCGGCGATGGCGTCCTGCGCCTGCGCGGACGCGAGCCACCGCGCCAGCGCCCTGCCGCCTTCGGGATCGGCGGCCGCCACCACCGGGATCACGCTGTAGCGGTTCTCGAGGGGCGGCTCGCGTTCGAACAGGATCTCGAGCTCCAGCGCGTCGCGCATGAAGAGGTAGGTGCTGCGGTCCGACAGGGTGTAGGCGCCGCGCTCGTCGGTCAGCGTCAGCGTCGAGCCCATGCCCTGCCCGACCTCGACGTAGACGTCGCCGCGCGGCCTGGTGTCGAACAACTCCCATAGCACGCGCTCGCGCCGGTGGGTGCCGCTGTCGTCGCCGCGAGATACCCATTCCACGCCGCTGTCGACGATGCGCCGGAGCGCTTCCCGGGTGTCCGACGCGTCGCGCACGGCGGCAGGATCCGCCGGCGGGCCCGCGATGACGAAGTCGTTGAGCATCAGCTCGCATCGCCCGGTCCCATGCCCCGCCGCGATAAACTCCCGCTCGCCCTCCGGGTGGTGCACCAGCAGCACGTCTGCGTCGCCGCGGCGGCCCAGGTCCAGCGCGGCGCCGGTGCCCACCGCGACCACGTTCACCGCGTAGCCGGGGTGGGCCTCGTGAAAGAGCGGCAGCAGCGCGCCCAGCAGACCCGAGTCCTCGGTCGACGTGGTGGTCGCGAGCACGACCCGCGCGGGCGCCTCGGCGCAGCCGGCGGCGACCAGGCACGCCGCGCCGGCCAGCAGAGCGAACGTCGCGCGTCGCCTCAACGCAGCAGCGCCGCCGCGCGGTCGATCTCGGCGCTCAGCGCGTCCAGCGTTTCCGCGATGCGCGCCACCTGGGCGTCCGCCTCGGCCCACTCCCGCTGCTCGATCGCCTCGCGGATGCCGGGCAGCGTCTTCACGCCGTAGCCCGTGTAGAAGCCGGGCGCGTAGATCTGGTGCCGGAACCAGTCGCGGCGGGGCAGGCCGTCGGGCCGCGTCATGGCGCGCTCGGTGGCGATGAGCCGGGCGTTCAGCGCGCGCACGTCGTCGGGCAGCGCTACGCCGGCGGCCAGGGCGGCGTGCAGCGCCGAATCGTACGCGCGGGCGCTCGGCTCCAGGCGGTCGATGGCGTTCTGGAGCGGCGCGAAGTTGAGGTGCGGCACCTCGCCCTCCGCCTCCGGCGGCACGTACCGCTTGGTCGGGTCGGCCGCGAGCTCGTACGCGTTCATGGCCACCAGCGCGTTGTCCCGCTCGGTCTCCTCGCGGACCTCCTCCAGCAGCTCGATGACCTCGTCGCGGTAGGTCTTGACGTTGTCCACGAACGGGCCGAACAGGAACGGCAGGATCTCGGCGTTCGCCGCCCTCAGCGTGGCACGCCCAGTGGTGCGGGCGAGCGCGACGCCGTAAGCGAAGCCGGGGTCGCCGAAGCGCGTATAGTGGTCGAAGTTGTCGAACTGCGAGTGGTAGCTGCCGCCGGCGTTCTCGCCGCCGTAGCTGAGGTTCAGCGACGCGATCCCCAGGTGCTGCAGGAACGGCGTGTAGTCGGACCCCGACCCGAGGGGCGACAGGAGCAGGTCGCCCCGCTCGCTCGGCTCGCGGTCGCCGTTGACCGCGCGCCGCGCGTGCTCGCGCTGCCACACGGTGACCCCCGTCTGCGGATCATCCACCTCCCTGGCGACCTGGTTCATCATCTTCTGAAGGGTGTGCGAGCCACCCATGCGCAGGAAGCCGCGGCCGCTGCCGTCGGTGTTGATGTAGATGGCCAGCTTTTCGCGCAGCTCGTCGGCGTGGTGCTCGACCCACTCGGTGGAGCCGAGCAGTCCGGGTTCCTCGGCGTCCCACGACGCGAACACCAGGGAGCGCCGGGGCCGGTGGCCGCGCCGCGCCAGCTCCCCTATCGCGCGCGCCTCCTCCATCATCGCCACGTGGCCGGAGATGGGGTCCTGCGCGCCCATCGCCCAGCCGTCGCGGTGGTTGCCGCGCATCACCCACTCGTCCGGGTGCACCGACCCCTCCAGCCGGGCGATCACGTTGTAGGCGGGCTCCAGGTTCCAGTCGAACTCCAGGTGCAGGCGCACGCGCGTGGGGCCGGGACCCACGTGGTAGGTCAGCGGCAGCGCGCCGCGCCAGGACGCCGGCGCCACCGGTCCTGCCAGCGCGCGCAGCAGCGGCAGCGCGTCCGCGTGCGAGATGGGCAGCACCGGGATCTTCATGAGCGACGGTGCCTCGTCGAGCGGAAGCCGGCGGGCGTCCGGGGTCGCCCCCACGCCCGGGGTCAGCGGATCGCCCGGATAGAGCGGCATGTCGCTGACCGAGCCGCGCTGCACGCCGTCCCGCCGCCGGAAGGGGCCGTCCGGGTACGTGTCGCCCTGGAAGTAGCCGTCGTCGCGGGGGTCGGAGTACAGGATCGTGCCGATGGCCCCGTGCTCGGCGGCGACCTTGGGCTTAATGCCGCGCCAGGAACCGCCGTAGCGGGCGATAACGATCTTGCCCTCGACGTCTATCCCGAGCCGCTCGAGATCCTCGTAGTCGCGCGGGATGCCCTGGTTGACGTAGACCAGCTCGGCGGTGACGTCGCCGTCGGCGGAGTACGCGTTGTAGGTCGGCAATCGGTCGCCGATCTCGGTGGTCGCCTCGCCTTCCAGCACCGGCTCCTCGAGGCTCGCCGTGAACGCCTCGGGCGCTACCATCTCGAGCACGCGGATCCGCGGCTTGGGGAACAGCACCCGGTACTCCTCGATCTCCACGTCATAGCCCCACGATCGGAACAGCTCCGCGGTGAACTCCGCGTTCGCACGGTTCTGCGGGGATCCCACGTAGAACGGCTCGACCGTCATCCGCTCCATCCAGTCCGCGAGGTGCTCCGCGTCGAGGAGCGCGTCGAAGTCGGCCTCCAGGGCTAGCTGCGCCTCTCCGGCCGCGGGCGTGAAGCCGACGATGAGGCCGCCGTCCTGAGCGTCGAGGGACTGGGCGCGCGTCGCCGGCGCCGCGAGGGCCGCGAGAATCGTTGCTGCGGCGAGCGTGGGAGCTGTGCGCATGGTGCTGCCTCTGGGTTGTAGGGGGAGCGCAGGCTGGGCCGGCGCGCGGGCGCGCGCAAGGCGCTAGGTTTCGAGCATGAAATCGACCACGATGTTCCTCGGCGGCCTGGCGATCGGCATCGTCGGGCTTGGCGCCGCCAGATACGCGGCCATGCCACCGGCCGAAACAGACGAGCCGATCCACTATCACGCGAACCTGGTCGTGTACCTGGACGGCGAGCGCGTACGCTTCCAGGACGAGCTCTACATGCAGGATCTGGCCAGTTGCAGGCTGGACCCCACGATGCTGTCGACGTACGACCGCGTGCACTTCCACCAGATGATCGACGACGTCGTGCACACTCACGACTCGGGCGTCGCCTGGGGTCACTTCTTCTCCAACCTGGGCTACACGGTGGGCGACGACGTGGTGGTGGACGACGAGGGCGAGCGCTTCGTCGACGGGGACGGACAGGAGCTCGTCTTCGTGCTCAACGGCTCAGGCGTGCCCTCCATCGCCAACCGGGAAATCCGGTCGCTGGACCGGCTGCTGGTGCACCACGGCCCCGCCGATGTGGACCCTGCTTTGATCGACGCGCGCTTCGACGAGGTCCCCGACAACGCGCAGGCGTTCAACGAGTCGCACCAGGACGGCCTGGGCTGCACCTCGGGGGAGGAGCACGAAGAGGAGACGGCGCTGACCAGGTTGCGCCGGGCCTTCTGGTTCTAGGCGGACGGCCCGGGCGGCTCGGCTGATGCGCGACTTCATCGCCCGCGCCCTCGGCGCCACCGCGGCGCTCTTCTACAGGCTCGAGTGCCGCGGCGCGGACTACCCGTCCGGGCCGATGGTGGTCGCGGCCAACCACCCCAACGCCCTGCTGGATCCGCTGATCGTGCTCCGGTCGGCGGGTCGCCTGGTGCGGCCTCTGGCCAAGGCGCCGCTGTTCTCGCACCCGATCGTAGGCGTCGCACTGCGCGTGCTCGGCGGTCTCCCGGTGTACCGGCGCCGGGACGATCCCGCGCTCATGGGGCAGAACGATCGCACCTTCGAGGCGGCCATCGCCGCACTCGCGGACGGCGCCGCGATCCAGATCTTCCCGGAGGGCCAGAGCCACTCGGCGTCCGAGCTGTCGCCGCTGAAAACGGGCGCGGCGCGCATCGCGCTGCAGGCCGAGGCGGCGCACGGCTGGTCCCTGGGGGTCCGCATCGTTCCGGTGGGGCTCACCTACGCGCGCAAGCCTTTCTTCCGGGGCGACGCGCTGGCGCTGGTGGGCGAGCCGATCGGCGTGGACGACCTGCACGCGGCCTACGAGGCGGACGACCACGCCGCCGCGCGCGAGCTCACCAAGCGCATCGACGCGGGCTTGCGCGCGGTCACCGTCAACCTGTCCAGCCACGAAGAGCGCGCGCTGGTGGAGACCGCCGAGCGCATCTGGGCGCGCGAGAAAGGCCTGGCGCGTTGGCGCGAACGCGCCCCGCTGGGCACGCGGGTGCCGCGCCTGCAGGCGTTCGCGCGCGGGCTCGCTTGGCTGCGCGCGAGTGACCCCGAGCGCCACCAGGAGCTGGCAGATCGGGTCGGGCGCTACCGGCGCCTGGCCGACGCCCTTGGCGCGGGCGAGGCCGCCGACGTGCCGCCCGCCACGGCGCTCTTCGATGTCGTCCGCTACCTGCTCCTGCGCGCGCTGCCGCTGGCTCTGGCCGGGCTGGTCGCGGCCGCCGGCGCCATCGCCTGGGCGATCCCCTACCTGGTGCCGCAGATCATCGTCCGGCGCGCTTCGCTACGCGAGGACGAGCTGGCCACCTGGAAGCTCGCGCCCTCGATCCTGGCCTATCCGGCGATGTACGCGGTGTGGCTGTTGGTCGCGTTCCGACTGGGCGGCTGGCCGGCGGTCCTCGTGGCGGCGGTCGCGCTGCCTTTCCTGGGCGCGTTCGCGGTCGCCTGGCGGGAGCGTCTGCGGCATGCCTATGAGGACGCGCGGCTTTTCCTGAGAACCGTGGGCCGGCCAGAGACGGTGACCAGGCTGGCCGCCGAGCGCGCCGCGCTGGTCGCGGAGTTCGACCGGATCGCGGAGCAGGCGGAGGAGGAGTAGGATAGCCGCATGAACTTCCTCGAGGAGCTCAAGCGCCGGCACGTCTTCCGCGTGGCCGCGGCCTACGCGGTGGTCGCCTGGCTGGCGTTGCAGGTGGTGGACCTGGCGGCGGAGTCCTTCGGCGCGCCCGACTGGGTCATGCGCATGCTGATCGTGGCGCTCGGCTTGGGCCTGCCCGTGGCGGTGTTCCTGGCCTGGGCCTTCGAGATCACGCCGCAGGGGGTGAAGCGGATGGCGGAGGTAGACGCGAGCCCCTCCCTCGTACCGTCCACCGGTCGGCGGCTGAATCGCCTCATCATCGGCGGTCTCGTCATCGCGCTCGGCTACTTCGTCTGGGAGAGCAGGTTCGCGGGGGCGAGCGCGGCGCCCGAAGCCGCGACGACGACCGTCGAGGCGGCTCCGCCCTCCATCGCGGTGCTGCCCTTCGCCAACATGTCGAGCGACCCCGAGCAGGAGTACTTCTCCGACGGCATCACCGAGGAGATCCTCAACGCCCTGGCCAAGATCCGCGAGCTGCGCGTCGCCGCCCGCACCAGCGCTTTCCAGTACAAGGGCCAGAACCCGGACCTGCGCGAGGTCGGGCGTGACCTGGGGGTGCAGCACATCCTGGAGGGCAGCGTCAGGAGGCAGGGCGAGGCCGTGCGCATAACCGCGCAGCTCATCGAGACCGAAACGGGCTTCCACCTCTGGACGGACCAATACGACCGCGACCTGGACGACATCTTCGCGGTTCAAGAGGAGATATCCACCTCCATCGCCGAGGCGCTCAGCGTGGAGTTGAACCTGACGGAGACGCCGGTCGTAGCGAGCCGTACCGACAACAGGAGAGCCTACGATCTCTACCTGCAGAGTCTCGCCCTGTGGCGGGCGCGTACCCGCATCGACGAGGCGATCGACTCGCTGAAAGTCGCGGTCGAGTTGGATCCCGATTTCGCCCCCGCCTGGGCGACGCTGGCCCGCGCGCTGGACCAGTACGGCATCTGGGCCTCGCAAGAAGGCCTGGAGGTGACTCGGGCGGAGCGCGACAGCATCAACGCCGAGGTTCGCGTGGCCGCCGAGACCGCGCACCGTCTCGCCCCCGACCTGCCCGCCGCGCTGCACGCCATGGGCAAGGCCAGCCGCGACGGTCGGGAGGTCATGCGCTACTACCGCCGCGCCCTCGACATCGACCCATCGAATTCGCTGGTAATGGAGGACATGGTCGGGACGCTTTTCGCCTACGGCCTCAACGCGCAGGCGGTCGAGCTGGCCGAGCGCATGGTCGCGCTCGACCCCATGCCGGTCAACATCCTGGCGTACGCCATGGCGCTCACGGGCGCGGGCGACTATCCGGCCGCCATCAGGGAGTTCGAACGCGCCGCGACCCTGGACCCCGGCTTCGGTCCGGTGCTCTGGTTCGGGGCCGACGCCCTCGTGCTGGCGGGGGACGTGGAAGGGTACACCCGATACGCAGCGCGCTTTGCGGCCACGGTGCCCGAGCGTGCCGCTGCACATATGGAGAACGCGCGAACCTTGACGGCCCACCTGGCCGAGCACGGAGAATTCACCCGGGGTCTCGTCGACGCGCTGGAGGTCGACAGGCACACGCTCATCGTCGCCGCGGACGTGGGCGCGGCCGACAGGGCCGTCGAGCTTCTGGCGGCACGGGTGGACTCGGGGGATGTATCCGCCTTTGACCTGCCATGGGTATTCGATGACCCACGCTTTGCGCCCGTCAGGCGGAGCCCCGAGTTCCACGACTGGATGCGTGCCGGAGGCTTCGTCGAGTTCTGGCAGGAGTTCGGCTACCCGTCGTCGTGCCGCCCCGTCGGCGAGAACGACTTCAATTGTAGCTAGGCTTACCTGCGCGCGGCGCGCCCGCTCCGATCAGCCCCCGGCGTTCTTCTTCGCCGCCGACAGGTAGCCCGGCTTGAGGTCCAGCAGGTTGGCGATCTTGCGGGTCAGGTACTGCTCGTGCTCGGCCACCACCCCATCGGCCAGCACCAGCCCCCACATGACCTCGGCCAGCACCATCTTCTGCCCCAGGTCGTAGTTCTCCTTCAGGATCGAAGTGAACTTGTAGTGATCGATGGCGCTGCGGCGCTCCACGTCAGCCACTTCGAGCAGCTTGCGGCCGGCCGAAGGAGGCAGCCGGAAGTGCCTCTCGAGCACCTCCTCCAGGTGGACCTGTTCGTCGTCGGTGAACTCGCCGTCGGCGTACGCGACCTCGAGCAGCAGCGTGCAGGCGGCCAGGTGGACGGGGTTGATGTCGGGGTGGTCGGGCGATGCCGCGGCCTCGGCTGATGCCGCGTCGTCGGAGGCAGACGCCTCGTCGGCGGCGGAGTCGGCCTGGTCCGTCTTGCCCCCGAGCAGGGATTTGATCGCGTCGAGCAACATGCGGGTGTGTCCTTCGCGGCCGATGGGCAACCAGTTCAAATCTCGAACGAGTTGGTTGGTACCGAAAAGAGAGCGGCAGGTTCGGGGGGAACACCGAATCGGACGGGGTGTTTGACGCGCCGCCGCCGCCGCGCGACTCGAGGAAGCCATGCCACCGACCCCCCGACCGGCGCTCCCGAGATCACTGCTCGTGGGTGTGCTCGGCGTGACCGCCTGCGGTCCTCCGCCCGACGAAGTGTCCTCCCTGCCCGACCATCCATCCTCTTTGGCACGTCTGACGAGCCTCCCCGGCGACGAGACTCAGCCGGTCTTTTCACCTGACGGGGACCGGGTCGCCTTCACCAGCGACGAGCGCGGCAACCGGGACATACGCGTCGTGGAAGTGGCCACCGGAGAGCTCACGGCGGTCGCCGTCTCGGACGCCGACGAAGGCGAGCCGGCGTGGTCGCCCGATGGGTCCAGGATCGCGTTCGTATCGATCGCCGGGGGCGCATCCGCGGTGTGGCTCACACCGGCGGGAGGCGGCCCTCCGAGCCGCGTGACCGACCCCGCCGACCGGGCCGGCCGTCCGCGCTGGTCCCCCGACGGGGAGTGGATAGCGTTCGCGGGACGCGCCGAGCACGGGAACCAGACCTGGATCGCGCGCCCGGACGGCGCGGACAGGCGCCGACTCACCGGCCCGGGCGCGGACCACGTCCCCTACGGCTGGTCGCCCGACGGGAGGCACGTGCTGGTGATCCGTTACGGCGAGGAGCAGGACGTGTTCGGAGTGCCCGTCGATGGTGGCGACTGGGTCCGGATAACGACCCACGCGGGCGAGGAGTGGTGGCCCCAGTGGTCGCCCGTCGGCGACCGCGTCGTCTTCTATACGACGTGGGACGACGAGATGACGGAGGTTTGGAGCGCCGACGTCGCGACCGGCGAGCTCACGCGCGTGACCGACCTGCCGGTCGAGGATTTTCGTCCCACCTGGTCGCCCGACGGCGCCTGGATCGCCTACTCCTCGGACCGCGTATCCAAGTCGGGCGTGTGGGTTTCCAGCGCGGACGGGACCGTGGCGGTGCCCATCGCGACCGACGGGCGGGCCGGCGGACTCCACTCCTGGTCGCCGGACGGCCGCCGGCTGGCGTTCAGCTACCTGCGCTCCAAGGAGCAGATCTTCGTGGTGTCGACGGACGGCGGAGACCCCGAGCCGCTGACCGACGGTGGCCGGGACGCCGTGGAGGCGGTGGCTTCGCCGGACGGCTCGCGCATAGCGTTCGAGTCGACCGACGTGGGCACCGAGGCCGACCTTTTCGTGCTCGACGTCGGCTCCGGCGCCGTCACTCGCCTGACGGAGGAAATCACCTACAACGCCCGGCCTGCGTGGTCTCCCGACGGCGCCATGATCGCGTTCGAGCGCAGCCCGGGGGGCGGCCCGCGCACCACCCAGGTGGGGCTGCTGGAGTTGGCGACGGGCGAGATCCGCACCGTGACCGAGCACGGCTACGTGCGCCAGCCCGTCTGGTGCGGCGGGACCGTCGTGTACACGCGCGAGCATTCGCGCGCGGCCGAGGGGCCGGACCAGTTGTGGGCGATCGACCCCGCGGGCGGGAGCCCCACGCGCCTCACCGACGGTCCGGGGGACAAGAGGACCAGCGACTGCGCCGCGGACGGGGCGCTCCTTTACGCCGTGGAAGGGGTGATCAGACGCGCGCTGGTCGTCGCCGGACGCCTGGAATCGGAGACGCGCGTGGGGGCGGGGGAGGGCGCGCGCTGGTCGCCAGACGGCGCCCGCATCGCGTTCCTGTCGACCAGGGACGGGGCGCCCGACCTCTACGTCGCTATGCTGGGCGGCGAGGTGCGTCGCGTGACCGACACGCCGGGCAGCGAGTCGTGGCCCGATTGGCTGGGCGATCGACTCATCTACGGCGCCAATCCGGGTGGGCGCGACATCTGGATTGCCGACACGGAGTCGATGCTGGGCGCGGTGAGACCATAGGTGCGCGAGTCGGAGTCAGCCCCGGCTCACGCTTCGTTGCTCGGCCGGACCGCCAGCCGTATTTAGAGGGTCCGGCCACGCGGCGCTCACTCAGGAGACGCCGTGAACGCCGCCAACCCTACCGGAGACCCTCATGCCGGATGTCACTTTTCGTACGATCGACGGCGGCGAGATCACCGTCGCCGAGGCCGAGGTGCAGGCGCTGGGCGCGGGTTTTTCCGGGCGCCTTCTGAGCGCCGCCGACGACGACTACGACGAGTCGCGTGCCATCTGGAACGCCATGATCGATCGCTGGCCGGTGCTGATCGCCCGGTGCGCGGATGCGGACGACGTCGCCGCCGCGCTCGCGCTGGCGGCCCGGCATCGGCTGCTCGTGTCCGTGCGCGGAGGCGGCCACAACATCGCCGGCAACGCGGTGTGTGACGGCGGCCTGATGATCAGCCTGGAGGACATGAACGGCGTGGAGGTGGACGCCGAGACGCGCACCGCACGGGTGGGGCCGGGCGCCACGCTGGGAGACTTCGACGCCGCCGTGCAGGCTCACGGCCTGACCACCCCCGCGGGGATCAACTCGACCACCGGGATCGCCGGATTCACGCTGGGTGGGGGCTTCGGCTGGCTGAGCCGCCGCTACGGCATGACCATCGACAATCTGCTGTCCGCGGACGTGATCCTGCCCTCCGGCCGCCGCGTGCGCGCCAGCGCGGAGGACGAGCCCGACCTGTTCTGGGCGATTCGAGGCGGGGGCGGCAATTTCGGCGTCGTCAGCTCGTTCGAATTTCGCCTGTATCCGGTGGGCCCGGAGATCCTGGCCGGGCTCATCGTGCACCCGGGCGACGATGCGGGCGACTTTCTGCGCTTCTACCGGAAGTTCGCGCCCACGCTGGGGGACGACACGTCGGCCTGGGTGGTGCTGCGCCAGGCGCCGCCGCTGCCCTTCCTGCCGGAGGAGTGGCACGGCCGGAACGTGGTCGTGGTCCCGGCCTTCCACGGAGGCGACATGGCGGAAGGCGAGCGCGCGCTGCAGCCGCTACGCGATTTCGGCAGCCCCATCGCGGACGTGATCGGCCCCACGCCCTACGTGGACTGGCAGCAGGCTTTCGACCCGCTACTGACCCCGGGCGCGCGCAACTACTGGAAGTCGCACGATTTCCTGGAGCTGTCCGACGGCTTCCTGGACGCGTTCGTGAGCGCCGCCGGCAGGCTTCCCACCCCGGAGTGCGAGCTCTTCTTGGCGCAGGTGGGCGGCGAGATGGGTCGCATTGCCCCGGACGCCACGGCGTACCCGAACCGCGACGTGAATTACATCATGAACGTGCACGCCCGCTGGCAGGACCCGGCTGTGGACGATGAGTGCGTTCGTTGGGCGAGGGAGCTCTTCGATGCGACGGCGCCGCACGCGACCGGCAGCGCCTACGTGAATTTCATGCCCGAGGACGAAACGGACGCGGTGCAGCGCGCCTACGGAGACCACTTCGCGCGCCTGGCGGCGCTCAAGGCGCGCTACGACCCCGACAATCTGCTGCGCATGAACCAGAACATCGCGCCCGCGGTCGAATAGCCGCGCGCGTCGTGCCTACCTGGCGCCCTGGATGTAGGCCCTGAGCTGCTGGTTCTCGTTCTGGGCCTCGAGTCGCACGGTGTTCACGACGTCCCCGATCGACACGATCCCCGTCAGCGCGCCGTTCACGACGATCGGCAGGTGGCGGATCCGGTGCTCGGTCATCACGTGCATCACGTGGTCGATGTCGTCATCGGGGCTCGCCGTGATGAGTTCGTGCGTCATCACGGCCTCGACGACCTCGGTCGTGAGGTGGCTGGGGTCCTCCGCGCCCACCCGCAGCACGTCGCGCTCGGTGAGGATGCCCACCGGCGCGGCTCCTCGCACCACCACCACGCCGCCGATGCGGTGCTTCATGAGCAGCCGCATGGCCTCCAGCACGGTGGCGTCCGGGTGGATGGTGACTACGGAATCGCCCTTCCGCTGAAGAATCGTGGAGATCTTCATGGGTTCCTCCTTTGCTCGGGCCCGGGCCGCTTCCACGAGCCCTGGTCAACCCCCATGCATCCAAAATTGTCCAGACAGGGGAAGCGAGACAAGCACGAAGCCTCGGGAGACCGACCATGAACGCAGCGTTTCCGCCCGCTAGCCCAACGCCCGCGCGCACGGATCGCGTCGACTCCAGCGGCCCGGCGTTGCCGGCTTTCGCCGCCGCGCTGGCGTTGATCGCGCTGGCGGCGGCGCCGGTGACCGGCCAGGAGGTCAGGCTCGACCTCGACGACCCGGCGTGGTCCTTCGATAGAGAGGCCGAAGTCCGCGACGTGGACGGCGCGCCCGCGCTGGTGCTTCGCTCCGGCGTGGCGTTGCGCGAGGACATCGACTTCCGCGACGGCACCATCGAGTTCGAGATGCGCCCGACGGACCGGCGCGCGTTCCTGGGCGTCGTCTTCCGGACGCAGGAGAACGGAGACGGCGAGGACGTCTACCTGCGTCTGCACAAGACCGGCCTGGCGGATGCCACCCAGTACACCCCCGACTACGGCGGCCGCGGGCAGTGGCAGATCTACCACGGCCCGGACGCCACCGCGCCCGCGCGCTTCGCCGCGCGCGAGTGGCAGAGGGTTCGCATCGAGGTGCGCGGCTCGCAGGCGGCGCTGTTCGTGGGCGACGCGGAGGAGCCGCAATTGGTCGCCGATCGCCTGCGCGCCGGCGTCGAGCGCGGCTTCATCGCGTTCTGGGGCAACCACCCCGGCGCCACCGGGGATGACCCGCCCACCGCCGCGGTGCGCGACATCGTGATCCGCCACGGTGAGACCAGCTACGCATTCGAGCCGCCCGCCGTCGAGAAGGAGCTGCCCGGCATCATCGGGCGGTGGGCGCTGAGCGGCACCTTCGCGCGGTCCGGCGACGACGTGCTGGAGCTGCCCGACCCGGTGCCGTCGGGGTGGCGCGCGGTGGGGGTAGCGGAGAACGGCGTGCTGGAGCTCGACCGCCACGCCGGGCGCGTCCAGGGCGGCATCAGCGCGGTGCTCGCTGGCGTGCGCATTCGCTCAGCGGACGCGCGCACCGTGCGCCTGCGCCTCGGCTTCAGCGACGACGCCAGCGTCTTCCTGAACGGGCGCCTGATAGCCACCATGCGCAACGCGTTCAGCACCAACTTTCCGCGGCGCCAGGGGCTGCTGCTGCAGGAGCAGGCGGCGGTCTACCTGCCGCTGGACGCGGGGGACAACACGCTGGTGATAGCGGTGGGCGAGATCTTCGGGGGCTGGGGCCTGTACGGCAGGATAGCGGACCGGGAGGGGCTGGAGATCACCCCTCTGGAGTAGCCTCCGAGACTTCCTCGGCGAGAGCTCGCTCGGCGCCGCGCCGCAGCACCTCCACCGGTTGCGCGCCCGCCGTGCCGTAGCGGCCGCCGAACACGAAGGTGGGCGTGCCGTTGATGCCCAGCCGCATGGCGTCGGCGAACGTGTCCGCTATCGCGCGGTCGTAGCGGCCGCTGTCGAGCGCCGCGTCCAGCTCCGCGCCGTCCAGGCCGGCGCCCTCCACGACTTCGCGCAGCACCGCGCGGTCGCCGATGTTGCGGCCCTCCGCGAAGTAGGCGCGGAAGAGCGCGGCGTGGACGGCTGGGAAGGCGTCGGGGTGCTCGGTCTGCGCCCAAGTGCCGGCGGCGAGCGCCTCATGGGTGTTGGCCACCAGCGGCCTCTGCGCCACCTCGAGCCCCTCGGCGGCGGCGTTGTGACGCAGGCTCTCCATCATCGCCGCCCAGACCTCCGGGGTGTAGTGCAGATCCTCCACCGGCATGCCCTCGGCGGGCACCTCGGGGTGGATCTCGAAGGGCCGCCAGCGGACCTCCAGCGTCACCTCTTCCGCCAGCTCCGCGCGCAGCTTCTCCAGCCGCGCCCAGCCCACGTAGCACCACGGGCACGTGTAATCGCTGTAGACCTCGACCTCGAGCGACCTCACGACCCGTCCAGCCCCCTGATCCTCTCGACGAGATCCCGCGCCAGCTCGTTCGGCACGGGAATCGTCAGGTTGTAGTGCGCCACCTTCCAGTCCCCGTCCGCGCGCACCAGCACGCCGGTGCCGCGCGTTTCGCCCAGGTTGGCGTTGTCCAGCCGCTCGTCGAACCACGCGGTGGCGCCATCGGCCGAGAAGAAGACGTGCCGCTCGGTGACCGTGTAGGTCCAGCCGCGGCCCTCCGAGAACGGCGCGCGCGCGTAGTCCCTGAACTCGCCGATCGTCCAGCGCTCGGTGGCGTCGGTGCCCATGAACACCGCGTCCTCGGTGTACACGCCGAAGTAGCGGTCGAAGTCGGCGGCCGACGCGGCCGCGTGCAGCTCGTCGAGCACCGCGACCACGGCGACGGTCTGGTCGGCCTCCACTTCCTGTTCGGCGATCCAGCGCTCCACCTGCTCGCCCAGCATCGTCAGCGAAATCGTGCCGTTCTGCAGGACCAGGTCGTGGAATCCGCGCAGGTCGAACCCGTCGCCCAGTCGCCCCTCGGCGTCCGCGCGCAGCCGCTGGATCTCCAGCGAGCCGATCAGGTACGCCGTCGCCTGGCCGGGCACCGCGATGTAGCGGTCCACCTCGTAGTCGATCGACGAGCGCGCCTCGGCGGTGTTCTCCAGCATGTACGTGACGGCCTGCTCGCGGGTCCACCCGAGCGCGTGCATGCCCGGATCCACCACCAGCCGCGCGGCGCGCAGCGCTTCGTTGGAGAGCATCCCCAGGCGGTCGATGTCGCCCGTGTAGAGCCCCAGCTCGTCGGCCAACCGCTCGGTGTAGAGCGCCCAGCCCTCGCCCATGCCCGAGTTGTAGAAGTACTTGAGCACCGGGTGCGCGCCGCCGCTCGCCAGCACCACCTGCGCCTGCATGTGGTGACCCGGCCAGGACTCGTGGAACGCGGTGGCCTCCAGCCCCGCCTTGCTCAGCTCCTCGGGGGCGTAGGTGCCGAGCTGGTAGACGCCTGGCTGGCCGACCGGGCCGGCGCTGTAGAAGCCGCCGCCGGTGCGCTTCTGGAACGCGGGGTAGGGTCGGATCTCCACCTCGGCGTCGGGCACGAAGCCGAACGCCCGCGGCATGGCGGCCTCGGCGCGCGCCACCGCGTCGCCCGTGTAGGCGAGGATCCCCTCCTCGGAGCGGAAGGTGAAGTCCGGGCCCTGCGCCAGCCGCAGCGCCTCCTTCACGTCGGTGGTGCCGAACATGCGCTGGGCGATGGCGCGCATCTCGCCCTGGATCCGCTCCATCTCGCGCAATCCGGTCTGGTGGATCTCCTGGGCCGGGATGTCCAGCGTGACGTAGTGACGCACCGAAGCCCGGTAGCACTCGGCGCCGTCGGGGTTGGCCGATACGCCGACGGTTTCGCGCGCGGACGGCGCGTACATGCCCGCCAGGTAGTCGTGGTAGCGCCTGATCGCCGGAATCACCTCGTCGTCGACCGCCTCCGCGAGCGCGGCCGCGAAGTCCTCGTCGTCCGCGCGCGAGGCTGGCCCGGTGAAGGGCGATTCGTCCGCGGAGAGCGCGAGCAGCGCGCCCGCCTGCTCGATGACCGCGTCGACGTCGGCGCGCGCCGCGACGTAGCCCGCCTCGGCGCCCGCGCTCAGGTTCGCGATCTCGGTGTCCAGGTAGCGCGCGATGTCGCGCACCCGCGCCAGCGCGGCGGCGCGGTTGGCTTCGGTGTCCACCGGCTGCTGGCCGAGCACGGTGGGGAACGCCTCGGGCCAGCCGGTCCACGTGGGGCTCACGTTCCACAGCTCCAGCCGGCACACGCGTCGGCCTTCCGAGGCCTCCAGCCGGTCCAGCGCGTAGGCGTAGGGGATCTCGGCGTCGGTGCCCGCGAGCTCCGCGGGGTCGATCGCGCGTAGCTCCGCGAGCAGGCCGTCCTCGGTGGCGGCCCACGCCGCCAGCGCCTCCGCCGAGCGGTCGCTCCAGCGGTCCGCGGGCGCGCCCGAGTAGCCCGCCTCGAAGGCCTCCTCGGGGAACTGCTCGAAGTATGCCTCGGCGTAGCGGTCGGCGGCGGCGAGCGCGCGTGCTTCGGGGGAATCGCCGGCATCCGCGCAGGCGGCCAGCAGGGCCGCGCACGCAACGAGAACGGTGCCGCGCCACGGGCGATGATCGAGCGACATCGAATTCCTCCAGGAGGTGTGCACCAGGTTCCGGGGCAACCTAAGCGGCCGGTGAAGTAAACGCCCCCGGCCGTCGTACTGAGGGCCGTTGGGAGCAAACGCGCACACGTGCACGCACGAGGAACCATGACCCGCACCAACCCCAGGTCCGTAGCTCTGCCATTCACCGCCCTGTCGCTTCTCGTCGCCGCGTTAGCCGCACCGACGGCCACCCCGCTGGCTGCCCAGGAAGTCGCCGCCCAGGAAGTCTCCGAACCGGCGGCCAGGCGCGCAGAGGTGGGCGTCGCCGTGGCGGATTCGCTGCCTGGCGACGCCACGCACGCGTTCACGCTCGACCTGGGCGCGGACACCTACGTGCGCGGCGCGGTCGAGCAGATCTCGCTGGACGTGGTGGTCACCATTCTGGGCCCGGACGGCGAAGCCGTAGGCCGCTTCGACGGCCCCGCCCGCGGCGAGGAATTCTTCGCGTTCGACGCCGAGGAGCCGGGCGTCTACCGCATCGAGGTCTCTCCCTTCGAGGAGCAGACCGGGCGCTACGAGTTCGCGCTGGCGCTGGTGGAGCCGATCGCCGCCGATACGGGCGTGCGCGTGGATCAGCTCATGGCGCGCTTCGAGCGGCCCGGCTCTCCGGGCGGCGTGGTGGGCGTCGTGCAGGACGGAGAACTCGTGTTCGCCAAGGGCTACGGCCTGGCCAACCTGTCGCACGAGCTGCCGTTCACGGTGGACACGCGCACCAACATCGGCTCCACCTCCAAGCAGTTCACCGCGTTCGCGATCCACCTCCTGGCGCAGCGCGGCGAGCTGTCGCTGGACGATGACGTGCGCGCGCACCTGCCCGACCTCAAGGAGTTCGACGAGACGATCACGCTGCGGCACCTGCTCTCGCACGCGAGCGGCTACCGCGAGTTCCTGAACCTGCTGGCGATGGGTGGCCGGGTCCTGAACTACGACTACGTGGATCGCGCCGAGTTGATCGACATCGTCAACCGTCAGCCCGAGCTGCAGAACGCCCCGGGCGCCGAGTGGAACTACAACAACACCGGCTTCGGGCTGCTCGCGCAGGTGGTGGAGAAGGTGGGCGGCAAGCCGTTCCCGGAGTGGATGCGCGAGAACGTGTTCCTGCCGCTGGGCATGGAGCACACCATGGTGCGCGCGGACCCGCGCACGATCGTGCCGGGCGCGTCCATGGGTTACGTGACCGAAGACGGCGCCTACAAGGAGGCGTCGGACCTGAGCGGCGCGGCCGGTGCCGGCGGTATCTACTCGACCGTGGGCGACCTGGCGATCTGGATGGCCAACTACTTCGAGCCGGAGTTGGGCGGGGAGGACATCGTCGGGCAGATGATGACCCGCTACGTGCTCACCGACGGTGACACGACGGGCTACGGGCAGGGCCTGTTCGTCGACGAGTTCCGCGGCCTGCGGCGCGTGCACCACGGCGGCGCCGACGTTGCGCACCGTTCGGGCTTCTTCATGTTCCCGGACCTCGACGCCGGCCTCATCGTGCAGAGCAACTACGCGTCGTTCCCCGGTGCGATTTCAGCGCAGGTGGCCGAGGCGTTCTTCGGCGACCGGTTCGTCGAGGACGAGTCCGAGGCCGTGGCGGTGTCCGACGAGGCGTACGACCCTGCCGACTTCGACCCGGAGGTCTTCGACGACTACGCCGGGCGCTATTCGCTGGAGGAGATGCCCGCGTTCGTGCTCACGTTCCGGCGCGACGAGTCGACATTCCACATCCAGGGCACGGGCCAGCCCGAGCTGGAGATAGCGCCGACCTCCGACTCGACCTTCAAGATCGTGATCGTGGACGCTCACGTGACCTTCCACCGCGAGGACGACGGCTCGGTGGGCCGGCTGACGCTGAACCAGAACGGCGTCCACCCGGCGACGCGGGTCGAGGGCGACCCGCTGACCGAGGAGCAACTCGCCGAGTACGTGGGCCGCTTCTACGGCGAGGAGGTCGAGGCGTACTGGGAGATCGTGGCCCGCGACGGCGAGCTGGTGGTGACGCACCGTCGCATGGACGACGTGACGCTCACCCCCAACCCGGGCAAGGAGGATTCGTTCGGCGGCGGCTTCCCGTTCGCCACCCTCGACTTCGAGCGCGGCGATGGCGGCGCGGTGACCGGGTTCAACGCCGCCAACGGGCGCACGCGCGACGTCCGGTTCGTCCTCGCCGCGCCGGTGACCGCCGTCGCCCAGGACGACTCCGCCGAGGCGGAGGTCCTGGAGGTCGTCCACGCCTTCCATGCGGCGCTCGAGGCGGGGGACAGCGCGGCAGCCATCGCCCGGATGCACCCCGACGTGACGATCTACGAGAGCGGCCACGCGGAGACGCTGGCCGAGTACCGCGCCGGGCACATGCCGGGCGACATGGCCTTCGCGGCCGCCACCGATCGTGTGGTCAGCGAGGAGTCGGTCGCGGTGCTGGGCGACGCCGCTCTGTACACGAGCCAGGCGCACACCACCGGGGCGTGGCGCGACCGGGAGATCGACTCACGAGGCACGGAGAGCATGCTGCTGGTACGCACCTCCGATGGCTGGCGTATCCGCCACGTCCACTGGTCGTCCCGCTGATAGGGGGCGGGCGTCAGTCCTCGTACTGGTCCCGCCGCCGGATCCACGCCTGCGTGTATGGCAGATCCCCCTCGTCCCGTCCGCTGGGCGTGAGGTCGAGGATCTGGTAGGCGCCGTTGAAAATGTCCAGCCCACGGGCGAACGCCGAGTACGCGTGCGCGACGCCGCCGCCGGCCAGACGAGCAAACACGCTGAGCCCCGGAGCTTCGGTCGAAGGAAAGGCGCTGAGGGTGAAGTTGTAGTCGACCCCGCCCGCCTCGAGCTCCTGCGGGGTGAAGGTGACCGCGAAGTCCCGGTTGAAGTCCGTGCCCAGCGACGACACCCACTTGAAGCTCCAGCCCATGCGCTCCCGGTAGGCCTCTATCTTCTCCACCGACGTGTTCGATACGGCGAGCAACGTCGTGTCCCGGTGCGCCAGGTGGACGTCGATGCGGTCGAAGTTGTCGGCCCAGAACGAGCAACTCGGGCAGCCCTCCTCCCAGTCCGGGCCGAACATGAAGTGATACACGACCAGTTGGCCTCTGCCGGCGAACAGGTCGGCCAGCGACTGGACGCCCTCCGTCGTCCGGAACTCGTAGTCCTCGTCGACGCGCACCCAGGGCAGCGCGTGGCGCTTCGCGGCCAGCGCGTCCAGCGCCTTGCTCATCGCCTTTTCCTCGGCGAGTAGCTGCCTGCGCGCGGCCAGCCAGTCGACGCGCGATACCAAGGGACGGAGCTCGACCAGGGATTGAGCGCTCATCGTGCGCTCCTTCGCTCGATCGCGTCCACGTGCGAACCCCAGCCTTCGCGCAGACCGTCGGGGAGGTCGTCGGGGATGGGTCCGAAGGCGGAGTGCACGAACCGCAGCGTCGTCTTTCCGCCTTCCTCCGTCAGCCGATACAGGACGTTGTTGGTCACGGGCAGCGACATGAAGAGCGGCCCGGTGAGCTCCAGCAGCGCCGGTGGCTTGATCGATTGCACGTGGCCCCAGAGGTGGCCGGTGTCGTTGGACAGATCACGGTACCATCGCCCTCCGGGGAAGGTCTCCAGTTTCAGGCCCAAAGGGGTCGAATCCCGCCCGAGGAAGCCCGGCCCCACTTCGGTCAGCACCGCCTCCCATACCGCGCCGATCGGTGCGTCGATCAGGCGCTCCAACTCGATCGTGAACTCTCCGCTCATCGGCTTCGTCTCGGTAATCTGGGTAGTCATCCATCCTCCAGGGGTTGGTCGGTATTAGACGGGTGCGAGTGCGGCCGAGAAGCTCGGCCTGATTCGGCGCGCTCCTGGATCGCGTCCAGGTGCCGGTGCCACAGGCGCTCACACTCGCTTATCCAGCTTTGCACGGGGTCGAGCGCGTCCCGGTTGGCGGAGTAGAATCGCCGCCGTCCCTCCTGCCGAACGTGCACCAGGTCCACCTCCCGCAGGATACGCAGATGCTTCGAAACGGAGGGCTGATCCATGCGCAGTCCCTCCACGACCTCGTTCACGGAGCGCTCCTCAGCGCACACGAACGCGAAGATCGCGCGTCGCCGCGGCTCGGCGATGGCGCTATAGACGTCGGTTGCGGCGGCGGTCCGTGGCATGGTTTTCAACATATGCTGAATCGGGCATATGTCAACTGAGCCGGAGGGCCGTAGTAGGTGGGCGACGGCCGGCTTTGGTCGCGACCAGGACGATTGCGGCGCGGTTGCACCTGGGTCATCCTGGAGGAAGGGACACCCACGATCCCCGGGGACCTCAGGAGGAACCCATGACGCGCTTCACATTCGCCGCGTTCGCGGCGGCCGCGCTCGTCTTTGCTCAACCGGCGAGCGGCATCGCACAGCAGATGGATGGGGGCGGCTACGTCGTTTACGTCCCGTCCCACGATCAGGCCACGGAGCTGCCCGACGGTAGGCTCCGGACCAGCGACGCGCTCAAAGGGGTCGTCATCGCCGACGATCCCGAGAACCCCTTCCACCTGATGTCGCAGGACTGCGCCGGCACCGGCTTGGCGACCGCCGATGGCATGCCGATTCGCACAGCCGGCTACTGCGCCGGCCGCGACGGCGAGGGCAACATGTGGTGGCTGGCCTACTGGAACGACGCCGAGGGGGGCACGTGGACGATCCTGGGCGGTACAGGTACGTTCGAGGGCATGGAAGGCGGCGGCACGACGCAGGTCGTAGCGATGGGCGATGACGGGCGCTTCACGATCCGCTGGGAGGGCAGCTGGACGATGGGCGCGATGGACGACTGACTGACGGCGCGCAGGTAGCGCACCCAATACGGAAAGGCCCGGCCGCTAGAGAGGAGCTGTCGGGCCTTTTCATGACTCGGCCAATCGCCGTCAGGAACTCGCCAAGCCCCTCGCCCGTTGGTGCGATGGTCGCTAGGCTCGGTGTCTCGCGCCGGGTAGCCGGCGGAACGCGCAACCAGGAATCGTGGATCCCATGAGAAAACTCCTCGTGTCCCTCCTGACTCTCGCGCTGGTCGGCTGCGCGGATACCGCGGACCAGCAGGCCGCGGACGCGCCGGCGGGAGAAGCCGTCGAGGCCCAGGCCGCGCCCGACGTCGTCGGCGAAGAGGTCGCCTACGAGGTCGACGGCGTGGCGCTCACCGGCTACATCGCCTACGACGCCAACCGCACCGGCGAGCGCCCGGGCGTGCTGGTGGTGCACGAGTGGTGGGGACACAACGACTACGTGCGCGAGCGAGCGCGCATGCTCGCCGAGATGGGCTACACCGCGCTGGCGCTGGACATGTACGGCGACGGCAAGCAGGCTGAACACCCCGGCGACGCGCAGACCTTCATGATGGAGGTGCTGAACGACATGGAGGCGGGCGCGGCGCGCTTCGACGCGGCCCTGGCCCTGCTCCAGGACCACGCCACCACGGATCCGTCGGCGATGGCGGCGATCGGCTACTGTTTCGGCGGCGGCGTGGCGCTGGACATGGCGCGGCGCGGCCGCGACCTGGACGCGGTGGCGAGCTTCCACGGCTCGCTGGCCACCGAGTCGCCGGCGGGCATGGCCGACATCACCGCCCGCCTGTTCGTCGCCCACGGCGCCGACGACCCCTTCGTGCCGCCCGCGGAAGTCGAGGCCTTCCAAGCCGAGATGGAGGCCGCCGGCGCCGACCTGCGCTTCGTCGCCTACCCCGGCGCCGTCCACGCCTTCACCAATCCGGTTGCTACGGCGAAGGGCGAGGAGTTC
Source organism: Gemmatimonadota bacterium (assembly GCA_039715185.1). Taxonomy (NCBI): domain Bacteria; kingdom Pseudomonadati; phylum Gemmatimonadota; species Gemmatimonadota bacterium. The sequence continues at coordinate 1,422 of JBDLIA010000007.1, read as the reverse complement.
GGCTTGCCGCTGGCCTACAACGAGGCCGCGGACCAGCAGAGCTGGGCCGAGCTGGAGGCGTTCCTCGACGAGGTCTTCGGGGGGTAGATGGTCGAGTTCTCATCGGGAAGCTCGATGGCAGGTCCCTGAGTCTCCCCTGCACCATGAGCAGTGCGCATCGCCCCTTGGGCAGATGGTTGCCAAGAGCAACTAATCGTATTATTCAAGCAATGGACCTTACGATGCGTCGGAGGCTTCATGGACCAGGTTCAACTCCCTCAGAGGGTCGAGTCGGTACGGCGATTCAATCGTTTCTATACCCGCCAGATCGGGCTGCTAGAGGAACGGCTTCTGCGGACGGAGTTCTCGCTTTCCGAGGGGCGCGTCCTGTACGAACTGGCCCACCACGAGCACACGACCGCTACGCACCTGGCCGACGAGCTGGGGCTCGACGCCGGCTATCTGAGCCGGATCCTGAGCGCGTTCGGGCGCAAGGGTCTGATCAGCAAACAACCCTCGGAGGAGGACCGTCGCAGGCAACTCCTGTCGCTCACCCGAGCCGGTCAGGAAGCTTTCGCCAGGCTCAACGCCTCCTCTCGCGACTCGATCGAGGCCTTGCTTCGGGAGCTCGAGGAGGCCGAGCAGCGCAAGCTGACCGATGCGATGGCCAGCATCGAGGATCTGCTCGGGGCCGGCTCCGAGCACCGCGTGCCCTACATCCTGCGCCCGCACCAGGCCGGCGACATGGGCTGGGTCGTACAGCGCCACGGTGCCCTTTACAACCGCGAGTACCGCTGGGACGAATCCTTCGAGGCGCTCTGCGCGGAGATCGCGGCGGCGTTCCTGCGCGACTTCGACCACAAGCGCGAGCGCTGCTGGATCGCCGAGAAGGCAGGCGAGAACGTCGGCTCGGTCTTCCTGGTCAAGCACCCGGAGCGCGAGGGAGTGGCTCGCCTGCGCCTGCTCCTGGTCGACCCCAAGGCACGTGGCCTGGGGATCGGAGCTCGACTGGTGCACGAGTGCACGCGCTTCGCCCGGCAGGCCGGCTACTCGACGATCACCCTCTGGACGTACAGCGTCCTCGCCTCGGCGCGCCGCATCTACCAAGCCGAAGGCTACGAGCTGATGAGCGAAGAAGAGGACCGCGCCTTCGGCCACGACCTCGTGAGCCAGCACTGGGACCTGGCGCTGTGAGGTAGGACTCGCTCGGCTGGGCGTACCCGCGCTCGGCCATGCCCAGGGCGGCCCAGGCGCAGGCGGCTTCTCACTTCGGCGCGCGTCGCCCACGCAGCCATGCCCGGGCGCGGCCTACCCCGCGCCGGCCGCCGCTTGTTCGGCTGTCTCGGCGTCGGCCTCGAGCGCTTCGCGCGCCCGTGCCTCGACGGGCCAGGGCACGAGCGAGTCGCGCGTCCAGCGCGCCGCGCCGCTTCTGTGCAGCGGCAG
>JBDLIA010000006.1 GCA_039715185.1 Gemmatimonadota bacterium | reverse complement strand
CTTGCCGTAGCGACGGCTACGGCGCGTCGTTCCGCCTTGCCCCGCGGGCGCATCACGCGCCTCGGTGCACACGGGACTTCCGCGCCGGCACACTAGTCTAGTCGGCGGCATCGGCGCTCGGTGGCCCCACCTCCAGCGCGCGCCTGACCACCTCCGGGTCGGGTCCATCCTTCAACAGCAGCAGCGTGGCGCGGCGATTATTCGAGCCGAGCGGAATGGAGTCGACCCAGGAATCCGCGCGGATCTCTCCGCAGGAAGTGTCGGCCAGGGGGACGCCTCGCACCCGGCCCGAAGTGCCCCTGTACAGGAACCGAGGGCCGTCCCCCCCGACCACCAGCCAACCGTTGCGGAAACGCCCCGGCGCCCCCTGCATGGACGCGCGCGTGCCTCGGTGCCGAGCCTGGCCCAGCGACAGAGGTTCCAGCGAACGCGCGACCCAGCCCGGCAAGACGTCGGCCTCCAGCCAGCCTCGCGATCCGAAAAATCCGGTCCCGCGAGCGGCGAGCGCCCTCGGCCCGAGCAGGAACGCCCTCCAGAGCCAGCGTCCGAGTCCGGCCAGGCCGACCAGCATCGCCCCGGCGATCCACAGCGTGCCCGTTGGCCACGCCAGGCTCAGCGGTCCGAACACGGCCGCGAAGGCGTCCTCGGCCCAGTTGGCCGCTCGGTTCCAGCGCAGTTCGCCGGTTACCGCCAGCAGCAGGCGGGCGCCCGCCTTGGACGCGTGTACGAGGAGAGCGACCACGCCGGCCCCCAGCGAGGCGGACACCCAGATGAGCGCGGGGGCGTCGGGCGACGTGGCGAGAATCGCGACCGCGGTGAGCGAAGAGGCGGCAAGGGGCCTGACCAGCGTGTGCACGGCGCTCCACCACCGCTGCGTATGCTGCGCGCGGTCGGCGAGCGCTTCCAGCAGGTACAGCAGTACCGCCGACCCGATCACGATCGGCGCGCGCAGCCCATGCAGCGCTGGAGCCAACGGGAACCACCCCAGCCTCGAGGCTATGCCGATGGCCGCGACCGCGCCGTACACGTTGAGTCCGGCCGCGATTCCAAGCCCGAGGGCGATGCCGGCGGTGGTCGTCAGTTCCACACGGCCAAGCTAAGCAATGGGAGCGGAGACTCCCAGGGCTCGTGGCAGGCGTCGGTCCCGGGACTCGCGGCGTTCCGAGACGTCCTCATCACGCCGCGCGCAGCACGATGGCGCCGTTGATCCCGCCGAAGCCGAACGAGTTGGAGAGGGCAACGGTCGCCCTGGTCGATCGGCCACCCGCGCTGACGTAGTCCAGGTCGCACGCCGGGTCCGGTCTGTCCAGGTTCAGCGTGGGCGGCAGCCACCGCCGGTGCATGGCCAGGAGCGCGATCGCGGCCTCGATCGCGCCTGAAGCCCCCAGCGCGTGTCCGTGGTAGGCCTTCGTTCCCAGGACCGCGGCGCTCTCGGCGTGGGCGCCGAGGGCGGTTCGTATCGCGCGCGTCTCCGTGGGATCGTTGAGCGGCGTGGAGGAACCGTGGGCGCTGACGACGCCGACATCGGCGGCCGAGACGTCCGCCGTCTGGAGCGCCCGCCGGATCGCGCGCGCGGCCTGCGCGCCGTCGGGGCGGGGCGCGGTCATGTGGTGCGCGTCGTTGGTGAGCCCGAAGCCGCAGATCTCGCCGTAGATCCGGGCTCCGCGAGCCTCGGCGTCCGCCCACCTTTCGAGCACGAGGGCGCAAGCGCCCTCGCCCATCACGAAGCCATCGCGATCGATGTCGAACGGGCGGCAGGCCGCGGCGGGATCATCGTTGCGCGCGCTCATGGCCCGGATGATGGCGAAGGCACCGAACGAAAGCGGAGACAGCGGGGCTTCCACCCCGGCCGCGATCGCCGCGTCCGCCTCGCCGCTGCGGATCGACCGCCAGGCCTCTCCCAGCGCGATGGTGCCCGACGCGCAGGACATCGCGTTCGTCGAGTTCGGGCCGGTGAAGCCGAAACGAATCGCCACGTTGCAACTCGCGGCTCCGCAGAACGTGTGCAGCGCCACGCGGGGATCCACGGCGCGCACGCCGCCCTCCAGAAATTTGACCACCTGCCGCTCGGCGTGGGCTACCCCACCGAGCGCCGAACCGACGTACACGGCGACCCGATCCGGATCCAGGTCGGAGGCGGCCAGATCGGCGTCCGCCAGGGCGAGGCCGGCGGAGGCGATGGCGAACTGCGAATACCGGTCCAGCCGGCGCGCGGTCCGTTGGTCCATATGATCTTCGGCGCGGAAGTCGTCGACCTGGGCTGCGAAGTGGGTGCGCCACGGGGAGGTGTCGAAGCTCGTGATGGTCTCGACCGGCGACACCTGAGCTTGCAGTCCTCGCCACAGGCCGTCGACGCCGGTCCCGGCGGCGGTGATCGGCCCCAGGCCGGTGATGGCGACGCGCGCGCTCACCTGCGCTCCGCTTCTGCCGCGACGCCCGCCAGCGTCCGGCCCGCGATGTGGCTGATGAAATGCGGCCCTATGACGAGGTTCGCTGCCACGCTGCCTATCAGCGGCCACTCCGGCCCGTCCCATTCATGGACTATGCGCGCGTGCGTTCCGGCCCCGTCCGGGTCGAGCTCCCACACGACGTCCATGCCCCGCGTTACCCCCGCCACGTGCCTGTACCTGATCCGTCGAGAGTGCGCGTCGCAGGTCATGTCGGATGCCCACCATGTGGGATAGCGGGCCGGGCCCACGAAGTCCCGCCACGCCGCCATCTCAACCAGACCTTCGCCGAAGCCGCGACGCTCCTGGAATCGCACCCAGCGATAGTGCGGCAGGATATCGGGCCATCGCTCCACGTCGGCCGCCACCTGGAACGCCACCTCGGGCGCGGCGTCGATGCGGCGCTCGTCGATCGTGATCATGGGTCTGCTCCCAGTGGCTCAGACGGCAACGTCACGCTTCGCGCGGCGCGGCTGCCTCGCCGATGATGAGGACTCGGCCGAGCAACGAGGGTCGCCGCCAGGGCGCCGATGCGGTCGGGCCGCAGCAGGGAATAGGCCGACTCGAGGTCTCCCGTGACCGCGCCGAGCGCGCGGGACAGTCGGCGCGAGTCGGCGAGCCGTCCGAACACCTCGTCGCAGAAGCGCGGCCTCGATACGACCGCCTCGATCACTCGCTGGAGCCAGCGAGCCGCGGCCGTGATGCGCCGGTGATCCCGCGCCCAACCGGAAGGATACACGACCCCGCGCCGCCGGGCGAAGAGCGCCGCAGCGAGCCGACCCGCCAGCAACTCGCCGCCGGCCAGGGCCTGGTAGATGCCCTGTCCGGTGAACGGGTCGTAGTAGCCCGCTGCGTCTCCCACCAGCGCCCAGCCCCGGCCCGCCACCGCGCGCACCGGTCGGTCGAACGGTCCGGAGGCGAGGAGAGTGGGCCGCCCGCCGGGCCACGAATAGGGCCGCTCGCGGCCGGCGACCGCGCCCACGGCCTCCCGGTAGAACGCGTACGGATCGCGCGCCGCCAACCGGCCGAAGCGGTCGGCGTCCGCCACCAACGTCACGTTCCAGCGTGGAGATTGCGGTCCCTCCGAGGCCGACCTCGCGGCCACGGGCGCGGCGCCCACGCACAGGCCGTCGCCGAGACACAGCGAGCCCACATGCCGCCCGCTGCCTGCGGCGCTGCGGTCCGCGCCCGCGAGCGCGGGCAGGTGCGCGGTGAGCGAGAACTTGCGCAGCTTCGCGGGGCGTCGAACGACGCCCAATCGCGTGGCGATCACCGATCGGAGTCCGTCCGCGCCGACGACCGCGCGGCACCGCAACTCTCGCCGTTTGCCATCGCCGCCAATCGTGCGCACACCGAGAACTTCCCCCGGGCCACCGGCCACTAGGTCGACCACGCGCACGCCGTCGAGCATCTGTGCGCCCGCGGCTCGAGCGCCCGCCACCAACATCGCGTCCAGGGCGCGGCGTTCGATGACCAGGCCGTTCGCGCCCGGCGGGAACGGCACCGGTAGCGCGGCCCCCGAGGGCGAGCGCAGCCGCCAGCCACGCAGGCGCCCCGGCGCGTGCGCCAGAACCGCGTCCAGAACGCCCAGGCGCCCGAGCACGTCCGTGGCCGCGGGACTGAGGCAGTCGCCGCAGGGCTTCGCCCGCGGGAAGACCGCTCGATCCACCAGGAGGACAGCCACTCCGGCGCGGGCCAGCCAGGTGGCCGCGGACGCGCCCGCGGGGCCGGCTCCCACGACCACCACGTCGGCGTCGAGACGCGACCGCTCGCCGCTCACGCTGGTGTCGCTCCGCCGCCGACCTCGGCGCGGGCCGGGGCGTGTGCGCTCAGCGCCAGCCGGTGCCCGTAGAGGCTGGTGATCCTCACCACGCCGAGTCCGGCCTCCGCCGCGAGACTTGCGAACTCGGAGGACGTGAGGCTTCGGTCCACGGACACCGGCGCGTCGACCCGCATCAGCGGATTTCGGCGCCAGACGGTGGCGGTCAGGATGCGGGCGCCCACGCGGTTCAGCGCGTTGCGGGCGAGGTCCGTTACCAGGACCGCTCCGCGCGATACCCGGCCCAGCTCGGCGAGCACCGCCGCGCGGTCTCGCGGCTCGATGTGGTGGAGCGCCATGTGCATCATCACGAGGTCCGCCGATCGTGGAGCCAATGGGAGCGCCCTGGCGTCGGCCCTGGCGAAGCGGAGACGCCCGTGGCCGGTAGAGCGCCGAGCGCCGGCCATGGCCGTCCTCTCGTGGAAGTCCAGGCCCACGCCCAGGCGCAGGCGGTCGCCGAGTCCGCGACTCAGGTGCCGGAGGATGTCGCCGCCCCCCGCGCCGACGTCGACCAGGGTCACGGGCCCGTCGGCCGGCAGCAAGCTGCGGGCGCGATCCCAGATCAGGCGCCGAGCGCCCGACAGGACGCTCAGGCGGGCGAGCTGATCCAGACAGTCGTCGAGGTGCGCCGGGTCCACATCGGGCTGATCCATGGCCTCGGCGAACCACCCCAGCTGCGTCGACGGGGGTCCGGACGGTGGCGCCGGTTCGCTCATCGGTCCCGGGTGCCCGGAGTGAGCACGCCGCCGGCGCGCGCGGACCGATACCGGCCGGCGAGGTGCGTTCCGCCGGGCTCCACGTGCACGACCACCTCGCGCGCGCCCATCGCTCGCGCCACGCGCAGCTCCACGTGGTCGGCGATCTTGTGCGCCTGCGCCACGTTGAGCGCCGGATCGACCGCTATCGTCAGCTCGGCGAAGGCGTTGCCGGGGCGGCCCCGCGAACGCACTTCGTAGGCGGCGAGAACGCCCTCGGCGCCAAGAGCCAACGCGCGCAGCTCCTCGGCGTCCGCCGCGCGCTCATCGACCAGCACCGGCACCGTGGAGCGGAGCACGTTGACGCCCGCGAAGGCGATGATGCCCGCGACCAGCAGCGCCACGATCGCGTCCGCCGCGGGGTAACCGAGGGCGGCGAACCCGAGCCCCACGAGGACCGCCAGCGACCCCCACACGTCGGTGCGCGTATGCAGCGCGTCGGCGATCAGCAGGTCGCTACCCAGCTCGCGGCCGCGCCGGGCTTCGTAGCGGGACACCAGCAGGCTAACCACCGCGGACGCGGCGACGACGCCCACGAGCAGCCAGCCGACCTCGGGCCCCGCGCTGCCGGCGACCAGGCGGCGCACAGCCCCGAGCACGAGCTGAAACACGGTCACCGACAGGAAGGCGACGATGCCGAGCGCCCCCAGCGTCTCGAACTTGCCGTGTCCGTAGGGGTGATCCTCGTCGGGGGCGCGGCCCGCGACCCGCGCCAGCACGAGCGCCAGAACGTTGTTGAGCGCGTCCAGGCCCGAGTGCCCGCCCTCGGCCAGCACCGCGAGCGAATCGGCCAGCGCCCCCACGGTCAGCTTGGCGGCCACGACCGCCAGGTTGGCGAAAAGGGTCAGAACCAGGACCCGTCGAACCTCGTGGCTGTATCGCAAGCGTCAGTTCCGGAAGCTGAACAGCGCTCCGCCCAGACCGTTGCGCCGGGAGCGGGCGATCTGGGGGGTGCCGAAGGGCACCGCCAGGCCTAGGGGTTCACGCACCTCGATCAGCAACCTGCCGCCGCTGGCTTCCGACCCGAAGGGGCGCGCGTAGTCGATCCTGACGGTGGTCCGGCTGCCCGCCGGGAACGCGGCGCGCAGACCCAGGCCCAGCGTGTAGTTCCAATCCGTGTCGCGTCCGAACGGCGCGTCGCCGGCCCACATTCGTCCCGCTTCTCCGAACACGGTGGCGCCCATGTCCAGCACGTCTCGAAACGGCCACCCGAAGTAGATGCGATCCTCCAGGAGCAACGTGGCGCGGCGGCCGCCCGGCGCGCGGTCCCTGGGGATGCCGCGCAGACCCCCTGCGCTCCCCAGGGTCAGCTGAAACGGTGTGATGTTGTTCCAACCACCCTGCGCCGCGCCGCGGAAGAACAGGGTGTGCTTGTCCTCGATGCCGGGGCGCAGGTAGCCGATCAACTCGCCCTCGCCCAGGACATCGACCAGTTCCGGCTGGTCAGGCCCGCCGTCGAGGAGGCGCCGTAGGTCGGCGCGTATGCGTGCCGCCACCAGGGCGTCGTTGCCGCCGCCGCCGGCGTAGAACGTCGCCGCGGTGATCAGATCGTTCTCTCCCGACAGGGGGTTGATGGAGCGGCCAACGGCAAACTGAAATTCGGCCCCCAGCGCTATGTCCTGTAGCGCCCGCATCGTATCGAAGCCTCTACGGCGCACCCACCGAATGCTGCGCCGGCCCACCACGGCGGCAATTCTGACCGCTTCGACCTCACCCATCTGGGTGCGCACTGTGGCCTCTACCGTCGGATCGTCGAGCGGGACGTCGCCGCCGGATCCAGTGACGCGGAGAGGGCCGAGGCCGGCGGGGTAGGCCAGGTCGGACCACAGCAGGGCGAGCCCGGCCAGCGTGAGGTTGCCGCGGTCGCCGAAACGGCGCGCGACGCCGAGCCGAGCCGTCTGGGAGCGCACCGGGATGAGCACGCGGGCGGTGTCATCGACCTGCACCCCGAAGAAGCGCTCGGCGCGCCCGATCCCGTGCTCGGCGGCCCAGACGCCCGTCTCCCCCACGAACGGATACCTGAGACCGTACCCGAACGCGTACCCGATCCGGGTGCGTCCCGCCTCGGCGCCGAAGTCCCAGCGGCTGCCGAGCGCCTGCGGAGAAAAGAACGCCAGGCCGTAATCGCGGGTGTCCAGTTCGGGATCCTGCCGAAAGAAGGCCGCCGCCGTCTGACCGGTCCCGGCGAGGTTGTCCTCCGCCAGCCGTGCGCCGCGCAGCAGCAGCCCTCCCTCGTCGAAGTCGGCGCGGATGTCCACCTTGGTGCTCCACTCGTCACGGGTGTTGACGATGACGTGGTGGGTGCCGTCGGGCTGCCGCACCGAAAAGACATCGACCGAGGCGAGGAACCCGAGATCGCGTAGCAGCCGCTCAGACTCCGCCAGCAGGAACGGATCCAGACAGTCGCCGACCGCGAAGAGCAGCTCGCGCTCGATCACCTCCGAGCGGGTGCGGACGTGCAGCGAGTTGGCGGTCCCGTAGGCCCACCGGAAGCGCGGATCCAGGTCCGGATCGGAGGTGTCGAAGATGGAGTGGTTGTCGATGAAGACGTGCGCGATGGGGCCTTCCTCGCAGGCCTCCTGCGCGGCGTTCACGTCGGCGGCACCCAGCGCCACGGCCAGCGCGACCAACCCGCAGGCCCCGCCGCCGTTCGACCCCGCCAGGCGTAGCATCGTCCTCCGCATGCCCCTCCATACACGCAGCGGCGGCCCAGTTGCCGCCGGACTCAAACGGAAGCGATCCATCCCCGCTGGGCAACCCAGGCGCGTTGCGGGATACGGGCCGTAGGTCGATCTTTGCCGGTCTCGACTCTGCTCGATGCTCTGCAACCATGAACGGGCCGTTCGCGCGCGCGATCCAGCGCGGCCGGGCGGACGCGAGCCTTCGGCGCGCATTGGGAGACGACGCACATGGCCACGAAACTGGCCCCCAGCCTCGGTGAGTTGGGGATTCGCACGGATCACCCGGTCCACCGTGACCGCAGCTCCGCCGAGCTGCTGGAGCGCGCGGTGTCTCGGGGCGAGGGCATCTTCACGAGCGACGGATCGTTCGTGGGCATCACGACGCCCCACACCGGCCGCTCTCCGAACGACAAGTACACGGTGCGCGAGCCGACCTCCGAGGCCGAGATCTGGTGGAGTGCCGTCAACGTCGATCTGGCCGAATCGCAGTATCACTCCCTGCGGGAGCTCGTGCGCGCCCACCTGAGCGACCGCGAGCTGTTCGTCAGCGACGTGATCTGCGGAGCCGATCCTCGCTACGCGCTCCCGGTGCGCGTGATTTCGCCGAGCGCGTGGCACTCGGTGTTCGTTCAGAACATGTTCCGTGCCCCCACGGGCGATCAGACCGCGCGAGCCGGCCAGGGGTGGACGGTCCTGCACGCACCCACGCTGCAAGCCGATCCCGCCACGCACGGGACGCGCAGCGGTACGTTCGTCGTGGCGCATTTCGCCGACCGGGTCGTGCTGGTCGGTGGAACCCGCTACGCGGGGGAGATCAAGAAGTCGATCTTCACCGTCATGAACTACCTGCTCCCTCGCCAGGGAGTACTGTCGATGCACTGCTCGGCCAACGAAGGGGCGGAGGGCGACGTGGCTCTGTTTTTCGGCCTTTCCGGGACCGGCAAGACCACGCTGTCCGCGGATCCAATGCGCAGCCTCATCGGCGACGACGAGCACGGCTGGTCGGACACGGGCGTGTTCAACTTCGAGGGCGGCAACTACGCCAAGGTGATTCGCCTGTCGCGCGACGGCGAGCCCCTTATCTGGCAGGCCAGCAGGCGCTTCGGGGCCATACTGGAAAACGTCGTGGTCGACCCCGCCACGCGCGAGGTGGACTTCGACGACGGATCGCTCACCGAGAACACGCGCTCCTCCTATCCGCTCGCCTTCATCGAAGGCGCTATTCCGGAGGCCAGCGGCGGCCATCCCCGCACCGTGGTGTTCCTGACCGCGGACGCCTTCGGCGTGCTGCCCCCGATCGCGCGCCTGAGCCCCGCCCAGGCCATGTACCACTTCATATCCGGGTACACGGCCAAGGTCGCCGGTACCGAGCGCGGCGTGACGGAGCCCAAGGCGACGTTCAGCGCGTGTTTCGGGGCGCCGTTCCTGCCGCTGCATCCGTCGGTGTACGCCAGCCTGCTGGGCGAGCGAATCGAGCAGCACGGCGCCGCCACCTGGCTGGTCAACACGGGCTGGACGGGCGGACCGTACGGTCAAGGCACGCGCATGAAGCTGGGATACACCCGGGCCATGGTTCACGCCGCGCTGTGCGGCGAGCTGGACGGCGCGCAATACAGGGACGATCCCGTGTTCGGCGTGCACGTGCCGTTGGCCGTCCCGGGTGTGCCACCGGAGGTTCTCGATCCGCGCGCCACTTGGCAGGACGCTGCCGCCTACGACCGTCAGGCCGCCGAACTCGCCGGTATGTTTCGCGAGAACTTCACAGCCTACGAGGCCGACGTGAGCGCCGACATCAGGGCCGCGGGACCGCGGTCGGGATGAGGGGCGCGCGGCGCGAGCGTCCATGACGCGGCGGCTCGCGCCGACCTGGTGGCGCCCCGAGCCCTCTCCGAGAATGGTCCGATGATAGCCAACCCGCCGGCCGCTGCGGTGACCATCCGCGATCCGCTGTGGGACACCATCGTTCTGGATGCGCGGGCCGTTCGCATCGTCGATACCCCCGCCTTTCAGCGGCTGCGCTACATCCGGCAACTCGGGCTCGCCCACCTAGTGTATCCCGGGGCGACCCACACCCGGTTCGATCACGCGCTCGGGGTCTATCACCTGGCCGGCCGTGCACTGGCCCTGCTGGAGCGTGGCGGCCTCCCCGCCGAAGCCCGTGACGACGCCGCGCTGATCCCCCTGGCCTGTCTGCTCCACGACATCGGCCATTTTCCCTTCTCCCACGCACTCGAGGAGCTGGAGGATCTGCGCGCCATCGGGGACCACGAGGAGGTGGGCGCGCGCTTCCTGCGTGATCCGGAGATCGGCGCGGCCCTCGATCAGATGGGGAGCGACGCGGGCCGGCGCGTCGCCGAGCTCATCGCGGGGCGCTCGCTGAGCCCGCTGCGTGGCCTGGTGAACGGGAGCATCGACCTGGACAAGATCGAGTACCTGACCCGCGATGCCTTGTTCTGCGGCGTGCCCTACGCGGCGGTCGACGTGAGTCGCCTCCTGCACACCCTGGCGCTGCTGCGCGATCCGGACTCCGGACGGCTGGAGATAGGCGTTCGCGAAAAGGGGGTCGCCGCCCTGGAGTCGCTGCTGTACGCCAAGTATCAGATGTTTCGCAACGTCTACTGGCACCACGCGGCGCGCGCGGCGACGGTCCTCTACAAGCGCATCGTGGCGGACGCGCTGCGGGCCAAATTGGTGACCCCCGAGGCTCTGGTGGGACGCACCGACGAGGAGTTGCTGCATGCCCTGGAGTCGGCGGCGAGCGGCGAGGAGTCGGGGTCCGCCGACCGCGTCGCTCGCTGGACGGCCTCGCTGCGCGCGCGGCGGCTGCCCAAGCGCGCCGCCGAGGTGGTGGCGGCCGATGTCGGGGTGGACGGAGCGGGCGAGTGGCTCGCCTCGGACAACTCCATCAAGCGGGCGGTGGAGGACAAGATCGCGGGAGAATTGGGGCTGGAAGAAGGGGCTGCCTTCCTGGACTATCCGGCAAAGGAACGGATGTTCGGCCTCGACCTGCTCGTGGCGATGCGCGATGGGTCCGTCATCAGGGTGGGCGCGGCGGGGCGCACTGGCTTGATCGGCCTACCGGCGGTCGCGGAGGAGCTCTATCGGAGCGCGCGAGTCCTGCGGCTGTTCACCTTCGGCGACCGCGTCGGCGTGGACCCACGCGCGCTCGGCGAGATCGCCACCTGGTCGGCCGAAGAGGCCGGCGCGCGCCTGGCCGTCGAACGGGCCGTCCTGTCCTAGTCGGCTAGAATCCGCACCGCCACCGCCGTGGCGTTGTCTGGCGCGCCGCGCGCCATGACCCGGGCCGTCAGCTCGGTGAGCAGCTCGCCGGGGGCGTCGCCTTCGCCCAGCACGCCCGCGATCTCCGCGTCGTCGAGCACCCCGCAGATTCCGTCCGAGCAGAGCAGGAAGAGGTCGTCGTCGCGGACCTCGAGCTGCGCCATGTGCGCTTCGACCTTGTCGTCGAGCCCGAGCACCAGCGTGAGCATGCTGCCGAGCGGATGGCCGGCTTCGCGCTCGGGCTGGACCCGACCCGCCTCGATGGCGTCCTGCAGCGCGGTGTCGTCGCGGGTCAGGCGGCGTAGCGAGTCGTCGCGCCAAAGGTAGACGCGCGAGTCGCCCACGTGCGCGACGCGGGCCGAGTGCTCGGCGGGATCGAGCTCGAGCACGCACAGAGTCGTGCCCATGCCGGCTTCGGCGGGAGCCTGGTCGGCTCGCTCGCGGATGGCTCCGTTGGCGGCGCGGAATGCTTCGTCGAGCCACCCTGGTCCATCATCGCGCCCGGAAGCGCCGGCCCGCACCGCGTCCACCGCGATCCGGCTCGCGACGTGCCCGGCCGGGTGCCCGCCCATGCCATCGGCGACGGCGAAGACGCCCTCATCCGACCGCAGGAAGGCGTCCTCGTTGCGAACGCGGACGAGCCCCAGATCGCTCAGCGCGGCTGAAATCCACTCCATGCCGAACGCTACCGGCGTGCGCCGCGCTTAGGCAAGGAGGAATTCGCTGCGCGGATCCGCGCGCGCGGGTCACCGCCCCGCTGGGCACGCACCCGGTCGCCGGGTGTATCGAGCCGCATGGCGCTTCGGACCCTGGTTTTCTTGGCGATGGGAGGCGGGCTCTCCGCATCGGCTGCGGCGTGCGGCCCGGCGCCGGACGACGACGCCGGCGATCGGTTCGCCGCCGCCTCCCAGGTGGCGCTGCCGCGGGACACGATGGACCTGAGCGGGAACCTGGCTCGCCTGGCGGGGCTGATCCAGGAGGCTCGAGAGACGGAAGGGGAGGCGCTGTTCGCGGCGGTGCGTGAGGCCGAGGCGGTCACCGACCGCTTGCTCGAAACCGCTCCGCCAGTCGCGTGGCTCCCCGAGCAGTACTCGGTGGATGCCACGCTGCGCCAATTCCAGGCACTCGCGGACCGCGTGGTAGCACGCCTTCGCCGCGGCGCGACGGCCGCGGACGTGGCCGACGAGCTCGCGGGGCTGGCGGCATCGGTGGCGCGGCTGCGGGAAGTGCTGGAGGAGGGGTCCGGGGGCGCCGCGCCCGCGCGTCTCGACTCACTGCTCGACGACGACGAGGCCAACAGGCGTAGTCCGGTCGAGGTATTCGGTGGCGTCCGAGTGCCGCGCCCGAGACCCGTCGTACGGCCCGATTCGGGCCCGCCGCCGCCGGGCTTGGAGACCGATTCCGCGGGGCCCTAACACAACCGCACGAACCGCGCAAGTGGGCTCCGGAACCTTGCTGGCTCATGCGGGTTACAGTGCGCACGTGGGCGGTCCGGTAGGGACGCCGGGTACCCATTAACAAGCTGGACAATTCCGAGGGGGCCCACGGCGGCCAGCCGTGCGCCCCTCGTTTACCAAAGGTGGTGAAGCCGTGATCGCACCGGCAAAGAACATCGTAAAGAAGCGCGCACGGCGGCCGAGCGACGGCCTGGTCGCGTTCGGGGGCGCGGAAGACCGCGACGCCCTGGATCAGTATCTGCGCGAGGTCAGTCGCCACGAGTTGATCACGCAGGAGCAGGAGATCGAGCTCGGGCACCGCGCCTTGCGCGGCGACGAGGAGGCTGTGCAGGCGCTCGTCCGGGCCAACCTGCGCTTCGTCATCAGCGTGGCGAAGAAGTATCAGAATCGCGGGGTTTCGCTCACCGACCTGATCCAGGAAGGCAACGTCGGTCTGGTGACCGCGGCCAGGAAGTTCGATCCCGAGCAGGGCGTGAAGTTCATCTCGTACGCCGTTTGGTGGATCCGGCAGGCGATTCTCAGCTCGCTGGCCAACCAGGGCCGCGCGGTGCGCGTTCCGCTGAATCGGGCGAGCGATCTCGCCCGCATCTTCCGGGAGAAGGAGCGCCTGAAGCAGGAGCTGAAGCGCGAGCCGACCACCGAGGAGATCGGGGTCGCGGCCAAGCTGACTCCGCAGGTCGTCGAGCACCTGCAGACGCTGAACGCGGCGGAGATTCGGCTGGACGCGCCCATCGGCGACTCGGATGACAGTCATCTCGTGGAGCGGTTCGTGGTGGATGAGGCCCCGGAGCCGGAGGAGGCGATCGAGGACCGGATGCTCTCCGAGCACGTGGGCCGGGCGCTCGAAACGCTACAGGAGCGTGACGCCAAGGTGCTGCGCCTTTACTTCGGTCTGGGCGGCGGCCGCGAGCACACGCTCGAGGAAATCGGGAACATGCTCGGCGTGACCCGTGAGCGCATCCGTCAGCTGCGCGATCGCGCGCTTCGCCGCCTGCGCGAAGGCGAAATGGGAGACGCGCTGGAGAGCTTCGCGGCTTGAGGCAAGCGCGCGTGGCCGGCCACCGCCACCCCTAGCGGATGGTTCGTGTCCGCGCGCACGTCTGATCCAGCACGCGGCCCGGAGGCCGGGGACCAACTGGTTCCCGGCCTCGTCTTGCTTGCAAGGGGGGGCATCTATCAGGTCGAGCTCCCCGACGGCGCCGTGGTCGAGGCCACCCTGCGTGGCCGCCTGAAGCTGGAGGGTCGCACGGGCGACTCCGTGGTGGCCGGCGACCGCGTAGGCGTGCGCGCCGCCCAGGACCCCACCTACACGATCGAGGACGTCTCGCCCCGCACCACGGAGCTGGCGCGCGCCGACCCGCGGCGACGGGGACGCCGCGCGAAGGTGATCGTCGCGAACGTGGACCGGCTCGTGGTCGTGTTCGCCTACGAAAGCCCGGTGCCCAATCCGCGTCTGATCGACCGCTTTCTGGTGCTCGCCGAAGCGAACCATCTTCCGGCGGTGCTGGTTGCCAACAAGGTGGACCTGGTCATGACCGAGGTCGCGTCCGCCGCCGAGCCCGCGGTCCCGGACCCCGATCCGTTCGAGCCGTACGAGCGCATCGGCTACCCGGTGTTGCGCACGTCGGTCGAGTCGGGCGCGGGGCTCGCGGAGCTGCGCGCGGCCCTGCGAGACTCGACGAGCGTGCTCACCGGCCCATCCGGCGTGGGCAAGTCCAGCCTGCTGAACGCGCTGTGGCCGGGCCTGAATCTGCGCGTGGGCGAGGTCAGCGAGGCCGTAAACAAGGGTCGCCACACGACCGTCGCCGCCCGACTCATCCCGCTCTCCGAAGGCGCCTACGTGGCCGACACTCCGGGGCTGCGCGAGCTCGGCCTCTGGGGGGTGGATCCCGCCCAACTGGACGCCGCCTTCGTCGAGTTCCGGCCTCATCTGGAGTCGTGCCGCTTCGGGAGCTCCTGTTCGCACACGCACGAGCCGGACTGCGCCGTCGTCGCCGCCCTCGAGCGCGGCGAGATAGGCTCGCCCCGCTACGAGAGCTACAAGCTCCTGCTGGAGGACCTGGCCGGTCAGCCGCGGCGCTGACCCGATCCGCGCTCGGTCAACGACCGAGTCCTGCGCGTAGGCCGGCCAGCACGGTGAAGCCTCGCGCCTGAAACCCGGTGGGATCCTCGTAGCTCTCGTCGAGCAGATTCTCGATTCGCACGACGGCCGCCAAGCGGCGCCCGCGGTCCGAACGGAGCAGGGGTACCTCGGCGGACACGTCCAGCAGGAAGAACGCGTCGGACTCCACGCGGACCGCGGGGAAGGAAGAGAAGTCCTGATCTTCTCTGGCGCCGACGTAGCGCCCTTCCGCGGCCAGGACGCCGACGGCTTGTGAACGCCATGTGACGCGCGAAGACCAGGAGTGCCGAGGCCGGCGCAAGAGCCGTTGGCCGGGCGCGAACGTGGCGTCGGCCGTCACGTCGAACCCCGGATCGCGCACCTCGGTGTCCAGCCACGTGTAGTCCGCGGCGATCCCGATGCCGCCGCCGAGCGCTGCCTCCCCGCTTATCTCCATGCCCCGGGCATCGGCGCGCGCGATGTTGAAGAAGTTGGGGTCTCCGTCCACCGGCGGCGCAAACGTGAAGTCGATCAGCTCGTCGAAGCGCTGATCGAAGAAAGTCGCCGAGAGGGTCGCCGCACCGTCCCGGGTGGCGGCGTCCAACCCGACCTCCCAACTCCGCGATTCCTCCGGCACGAGATCCGGATTCCCCAGCGCGAATCCTTCCGCGAAGTTCTCGAAGAAGGTCGGCTCCTTGAAGCCCGTTCCGGCCGACGCGCGCACGCGGAGCGCAGCCGCGGGGGCGAAGGACGCCCCCAGGCGCCAGGTCGTGTGGCTTCCGAAGATTTCGTTGTCCTCGTAACGCACACCTCCGGTGAGCGACACGTCGGTACGCGGCGTGAGGAGGACCTGACCGTACAGGGCGCGCGTGGATCGATCGTTGGCCGCGGCGCTCTCGAATGGCCCGAAAGAGCTCTCGGAGGCGAGCGCCGTCTCCAGCGATTCGTCCTCGACCAGACCGCCGATAGTCAGGACCGCGGTCTCCTCCAACCGAACGTGCGCACGGGCGTCCGCGAGCAGCCGTCGCGCCTCGTCGTCGGTGCGCAGCGATTCGGCGTCTTCCGCGTCATCGAACGCGTCGCGGATGCCCTCGTCGCTGCGGTGCGCTCCGAGCGTGATCTCCGCCTCCACAGGGCCGAAACGGCGGCTGGCGTCCAGCGACGCCACCGTGCGGTCGCCCGCGGTGAACTGATTTCGGTCGACGAGCGCGCCGGCGCCGTTGGTCGGGAAGTGGAAGTCGTGGTCCGAGTAGCGCAGCGAAAGCGCTATCGAGGTGAGCTCATCGGGCTGGAGCGCCAGGCGGGCGCTGGCCTCCGTGTTTCGATACTGGTTGTTGAAATCCAATACTCCGTCGGTGTCGAAGTTGGACAGCGACGCCGAGTAGGAGAGCCGGTCGCCGCCCCCGAAGACCGCGACCGCCAGGTCCACGGTGCCGTGGCTGCCGCCCCGCGCGCGCGCGTCCAACTTCGGCGCGCCCGCACCCTCCCTGGTGTGTATCTCGATCACCGCGGCCACCGCATCGGATCCGTACAGCACGCTGCTGGGACCGCGTACGACCTCGATGCGATCGATGTTTGCTGCCGTCAGGTGGGCGATGTTCAGCCCCCCGCCCGGGGCGTTCACGGGAACGCCATCGATCAGCACGCGCACGTAGTCGCTCTCGCCGCCGCGCACGAAGATGGAGGTCGTGCCTCCGAACGAGCCGGTTTCGACGACGGTTATCCCCGCCCACTCATCGAGCGCTTCGGCCAGCGACCGTATTCCGCGCGCTCGCAGCGTCTCCCCATCGACCACCGTCACGTTCAGCGGTACGGCGGCCCGAGGCACCGGAAGGCGTAGCGCGGTGACGCTCAGCCCGGGCAGCGGGTAGACGACCGTGTCCGCGGACTCCTGGGCCGCGCCCGGGGCAACCAGAAGGCAAAGCGTCGTGGTCGCGACGCCGAGGGCAGTACGGATGCGCATGATTCTCCTGCGACTATGCGGGTGGAATGGGTTGCGGTCCGGGCCGGATCGGTCTCCTCAGCGGCACCACCTGCGGCGCGCCCTGGTCTCGACCCGGTCCCGGGTGTGTCGTGATGCGCACGGGCCACTCGTAGACCCGCTCGATGTGCTCCTGTCGAAGCACATCGCCGGGAGGGCCCTCGGCCCTCGGCCGCCCCCGGTCCAGAAGGAGTACGCGATCCGCGAAGCGCCCCGAGAGGTTGAGCGAGTGCGTGACGAGAACCACCGCGCGCCCCTCGCGGGCGAGGCCCAGCAGGAGCGAGAAAATGGCCATCTCGTGGCGCACGTCGAGCGCCGCTGTGGGCTCGTCCAGGACGAGCGCCTCGGGCTCCTGGGCCAACGCGCGGGCGATGCGAACGCGCTGCATCTCCCCGCCCGACAGCGTCGACAGGAGGCGGTCTGCGAAGGCGCCGGCGTCGCAGCGCGCCATGGCGTCGGAGACGGCGGCGTGGTCGGAGTCCGCCATGGGTCGCCACGGTCCCACGTGTGGGTAGCGCCCCATGGCGACGTAGTCACGCACGCGCATGGGGAACGCCACGGTCTCCGATTGGGGGACCACTCCCACCCGGCGCGCGAGCGCCCGCCGATCCCACGCGGGCACCGATGCGCCGGCGAACGTGACCTCGCCGGTGGTGGGAACGTGGGCGCCGAGCAGCACCCGGAGCAGCGTCGATTTGCCGCTGCCGTTGGGGCCTATCACCGTCGACAGGACGCCCGCGGGCGCGTGGAAGTCGACGCCGTCGAGCGCCGGCCGCGCGCTCCTCGGGTAGCGAAACGTCACGCCCCGGGCGCGGAACTCGGGCGCCCCCCTCACGCGAGGCTCCGCCTCAGCAGGAGCGCGAAGACCGGCACTCCGATCAGCGCTGTGACCACGCCCACCGGCAACTCCATGGCCTCCGTGGCGCTGCGAGCCAGCGTGTCCGCGGCGATCAGGAACGCCCCGCCCCCCAGCAGGCTCGCCGGCAGCAGCAGCCGGTGATCGCCCCCCCACACCAGCCGCAACGCGTGGGGGACGACCAGGCCGATGAAGCCGATGACTCCGGCGGCGGCCACCGCCCCGGCGACCAGCAGCGAGGCGAGGAAATAGGCCGCGATCTTCACGCGCTCCACGCGGGTGCCCAGATACAGCGCCGTGTCCTCGCCGATCGCGAGCAGGTTCAGCGGACGGGCGAGCGCCACCAGGGCGGCGGACGCGGGCAACACGGCGGCCGCCAGGGCCAACGGTGCGCGCCACCCGGTGCCGGAAAGGCTGCCCATCATCCAGAAGATCGCGGACCGAAACGTCTCCGCGCTGGCGAACGTGAGCAGCAGCAGGATGACCGCGTTGAAGAAGGCTCCGGCGATGACTCCGGCCAGCAGCAGCACGCGGGTGTCCAGCGCCCGGCCCGGGGCGGAGGCGATGCGAAAAACCAGAGCGGTCGCGCCGAGCGCGCCGGCCAGCGCGGCCACGGGGAGGGCGACGGAAGAGGTCTGCGGCAGTCCCAGCGCCAGCGCCAGCACCGCGCCCACGGCCGCGCCGCCGGACACCCCCAGCACGTAGGGATCGGCGAGCGGGTTGCGCAGCAGCGCCTGGAACACGGCGCCGGCCAGCGCCAGGGCTCCGCCCGCCAGCGCCGCGAGGGCTATGCGCGGCAAGCGCAACTCCCACACGATGACGCGCGTGGGTTCGTCGGCGGCGCCGCGCAGCGCGGCGACCACGTCGGCCAGGGGAAGCCCCGCCGATCCTACGCCGACCGCCAGCACGGCCAGCGCGGCGAGCAGCACGGCCAGCAGAAAGAGGCGCGCCACTAGCCCTCGACCTCCGTCGGGGTGCCTCGGCTCCCCGGCGCGCCGTCGTCTCCGTCCAGCCCGACGCCCGGGTAGTAGGTGCGCGCGAGCGTGCGGGCCACGTCCACCAGGTGCGGACCCGGCCGGTGGAACAGCTCGGCGTCGACCTCGTGAACGCGGCCGGCGCGCACCGCCGACAGGCTGGCCCAGCCCGGGAGTCGAGCGAGTTGATCGGCGTGCGCGAAGCCCTCCTCGCCCACGGGCACGAGCAGCACGTCGGGGTCTCTAGCGACAACCTGTTCGAGGCTGATTGTGGGCCAGCGCGCGCCGGCGTCCGCGAACACGTTGATCCCGCCCGCCAGCTCTATCACCTCGTGCAGAAACGTGCCCGGACCGGCCGTCATGGGGGGATCGGTCGAGAGCACGTACAGGACGCTCGGCCGCGGCATCCCGTCCACGGCGCGCCTGACCTCGTCCAGCCCGGAGCGCGTGTCGCGGACGATGCCCTCGGCGGCTTCGCGGAGGTCCAGCAGCCGACCGATGCGAAGGACCGTCGAGTCGGCGTCCGCGAGCGACTGAATGTCGGCGGCGTAGACCGAGACACCCAGGTCCCGGAGCCGTCCCAGAACGGTGCGGGCGGTGCCGTCGGTCCAGCCGATCACCAGGTCCGGGCGCCGCTGCACCAGCCACTCGAGGTCCGGGGTGAGGCCTCCCCCCACCGACGGGAGCGTGTCCAGCAGGGGGTTGGTGTCGTAGTCGGTGCGGGCGATGAGCCTGTCCGCCGCGCCCAGCGCCACGACGAACTCCGTCACCGCGGGGATGAGCGAGACGATGCGCCGGGGCGCCGCTGCCGGGTCCACCGCGTTGCCGGCATCGTCCACGACCCGTAACGCGGCGGCGGCGGTTTGCGCCGCGCCAGCGTCACCCGCCCCTACCTCGCCCGCGCAACTCCACAGGCCGAGCGCCGCCACCAGCGTGACCCAGCCGGTCCCGCCAACTCCACGATGCAACAAGGCCCGCTCCCGCGTTACGGGGACGGGCCGGGACACGACCGGGCCGAGCGGGCACGCGCCGTGCACCCCCGGCCCTCTCCCTCGAAGGACGTGTGTTCGGGGCGCGGACGTGCCGGTCTCCTGGCTCGAGGCGGCGCCGCTCGCCTTCCCGGAGATCTCGCTCCAGTGGCTCGCTGAACGGGCCTGGCCCGGCGCAGTTGCCGGGGCCTCTCACAGTGGCGGGGCCGCGCCGGAATCTCACCGGCTTCCGTTTGGCACCGCCCGCGTACTCTCGTCTGTCATCGGCTCCGGCTTTCAGCGCCGGGGCCGACCCTACCCTACTGCAGACCCGGTGAGCCTGGCAAGCTTGTCCCGCGAGCGGGCCGTGGTGACATTCCGGCCTCGTCGGGCGGCCGGCCCGCCAGGAACAGCGATCGGAACGGATGAACGCGGCAGCGGGAGTCGGGGGGCGTCTCCTGGCATCGTGGGGACGGACGGCGCACAACGTGGCGCGGCACGCCGGACGCATGGTCAGTCTCTTCGCGGGGATCGTGGGGGCGTTCGCGCGGGGCCGGGTACCGCTGCGCGCGGTGGTTGATCAGATCTGGTGGATGGGGGTCCAGTCCATCCCCATCGTGATCGTCACCGCCATGCTCGGCGGCATCGTTACGTCCCAGCAAGGAGGGTATCAGTTCACAGGCGCCATCCCGCTCTACATCCTGGGCAGCGTCGTGGCCTCCAGCGTGGTGCTCGAGCTCGGACCCGTGATGACCGCGATCGTCATGGTCGGGCGGGTGGGGGCCCGCATCACAGCCGAATTCGGGACGATGAAGGTCTCCGAGCAGATCGACGCGTTGCGCTCGCTCGGACGCGATCCCGTCGTGGTGCTCGCCGCGCCGCGCGTGGCCGCCGGCATTCTCGTGGTGCCGGTTCTCGTCGCGATCGCCAACGTAGTAGGCGTGTTCACCGGCATGGTCGCGGCCAACCTGACGATGGGCCTCGGGTCCGGGTCGTTCTTCTACGGGGCCCAACTGTACTGGCACAAGTGGGACCTGGTGTACTCGTTGGTGAAAGCGACGGCGTTCGGCTTCTGGATCCCGTTCATCGCCGTGCACATGGGGTTCGAGACCCAGGGAGGCGCCGAGGGCGTGGGCAAGGCGACCACGTCGGCGGTGGTGTTCATGACGCTCGCGGTCCTCATACTGGACGCCTCCATGCCGCCCATCCTGCTGAACTGAATGGTCGAGTACAAGAACATCCACAAGGCGTTCGACCTGCCCGTTCTGACAGGCGTCGACCTGCGCGTGGAGACCGGCGAAACGATGGCCGTCGTCGGCCCATCGGGCACCGGCAAGAGCGTGCTGCTCAAGACCACCATCGGCCTGATCGTGCCGGATCGGGGCGACGTCTGCATAGACGGCGAGTCGGTGTATTTTTCGGGGCGCGGGACGCTCGAGCGGGTGCGGCAGCGCGTCGGGTACGTGTTTCAGGGCTCGGCCCTGTTCGATTCCATGAACGTGTTCGAGAACGTCTCGCAGGGGATCCCGGAGGCCAGGCTTCGAGCCATGCCGCGTAGCGAGCTGATGGCCCGGGTGGCGAGGTCCCTCGAGCACGTCAATCTGGATCCGGCGCAGGTCCTGGCGAAGCTGCCCTCGGAGCTGTCGGGCGGCATGAGGAAGCGCTTGGGCCTGGCGCGCGCGATCGTGGGGGAACCCGAGATCCTGCTCTACGACGAGCCGGTCACGGGGCTGGACCCGGTAAACGCCGCGAGCATCCACCTGCTGATCGAGCGTCTCGCGGCGGAGCTGGACGTCACCTCGATACTGGTGACGCACGACGTGCACGGGGCGCTGGTGATCGCCGATCACGTCGCCATGCTGACGAACGGGACCATCCGATTCGTCGGCCAGCCCGAGGAATTCAAGAACACGGACGATCCGATGGTGCAGGCATACCTGAGTCAGGACCCGCGGGTCTCTCTCTCCTTGATGGAGGCGATCTGATGGCGGCGTCGCCCCAACGCCAGGATCTGGAAAACCTCGTCCCTCCAAGCCCCGCACGGCGGGAGATCTGGGCCGGAGTCTTCGCCATCATCGGCGTCGTCGCGGCGCTGGTGACGCTTATCATGCTCACGGACCCGGGCACGTTCCGCGGTCGGGCCAACGTGTTCGCGGTCCTCCCCGACGCCGGCGGACTGCGCAACGGCGACCCGGTTCGCATGCTCGGCGTGAACATCGGGCGGGTCACCGAGTTCGACCTCGAGAGGGGGGGCGGCGTGCGCATCCGGATCGAGCTCGAGCGCGCATACGAAGTGCCGGCCGACTCGCGGGTTCGGCTTCGCTCCGCCGGACTCGTCGGAGGCATGGTCGCCGACATCGAACCGGGCGTCTCCGACGAATTCCTTCAGGGCGGAGAAACCATCCCGGGCACCATCGTGCGCGGGCTCTTCGACCCCGACTCCGAGGGCATAGCGCGCGTGGACACGCTGCTGCTCAGGGCCGAGGGCATGGTTTCGGATCGCCTGGTCGATGACGTCCACGCGTCGGTGTCCGAGCTGCGCGCGCTGCTCGTGGAAACGCGCGAGCTGGTGGTGGCCCAGCGCTCGGACCTGGCGGGTCTGTCGCGCTCGCTGCGGGTCAGCGCGGAGAACCTGGAGAGGGCCACGTCGGGGCCCGAGCTGCAGCGCGCGGTGGCCCGCATGGACTCCCTCACGGCCGAGCTCACGCAGGCGTCCACGCACCTGACCGCCACCACCGCGTCCCTCCAGGAGGTGCTGGGGCGGATGGAGCGCGGCGAGGGAACGCTGGGTCTGCTGAGCGCCGACGACTCTCTCTACCTGAGCCTGACCGGCGCGGCCAGCGGCATGCAGGCGGCGACGGAGAGTCTGAACGCGTTGCTCGAGGACGTGCGGGCCAACCCTCGTAAGTACATCAATCTGGAGATTTTCTGAGGGGACCCGGCCAGGCCCGCTACGGCGTGCAGTCGAGCAGCGGCGCCGTCGCCCACTGCCCCGATTCATCGCGCTGGAGGGTCTCCAGCCGACTGGAGGAGGTGTCGAACACCTCCAGCACGAATCCGGGCCATCCGTCCCGATCCCAGTCCAGATAGCCGAGCACCCTGGGCGCCGTCTTGCCGGTCTGGGGGTAGTCCCAGAAGGCCGTGAACACCGTGTCCAGGCCGATGCCGGATCGATCCGCACTCGGCGTCGCGAGGTAGAACAGCGCGAAGCCCAGGTCGTCCAGGCCGGGCCCCAGGGTATCCCCTACGAGCAAAGTGGCCACGAGGCCGTCCCCGCCGTCCGGGCTCGGAAAGGCCTGCGCCTGGACCAGCGCCGCCTGCCAGTTTCCGGGCAGGCCGGCGCCGCGCGCGCGCAGGAGTCGTTCGGCCAGGATGGGACCGACCCGCCTGCCGCGCGCGCGCAGCGCGGCCGCCGCCGCCGAGTCGCGGCCCACTCCCGTCTGCGGCGGCAGCGTGCCCTCGGCGAGCGCGAGGAAGTCGCCCGCGCGCTCGACGCCGGCCGCGAGTTCCAGGCCGCCGGTGGCGGTCGCGGTCGCCGCGCACGCGCCGTCGCCCGACGGCGAGGCGCCGTCGAGCACGAACGTTCCGGCCCTCCGTCCCGCCCTGTAGAGCGAAAACTCGCTGCCCTGGCGCATGAACTCCGTGACGAATCGCCGCCAATACTCCTCGGGGAGCGGCTCCAGACCGAGCGGCCTGAGACCGTCTTCCGCGAGTTCCGCGACCGGGCGCAGGCGAGCGCCACCGCCGCCGGCACGAGCCACGAACAGGACCGCGGCGGTGGGCAGGGCGATGGTCTCGGGAGAAGCCTCGGCGGAGGCCCCTTCGGCCGCGGGCTGTTCCCGCGGCGGCGGCGGCACCACATCGAAATCGACGCCGCCCCAGGCCACGTTGTCGCAGCCCGAAGCGAGGATTAAGATGAGCGCGCCCAGGGCGCTCAGCGGCCCTTTTCCGGGGCGCGATTCGGCAGGCTCTCGTGCTGTCAGCGGCCGCATGGAAGAGGAGGTGGACGGGCCCCGTTTCGTCGAGCGCCAAGAGTAGATGGGGCCGTACCCCAAACGCAACGTAATGCATAGTTCGTTCGACGAGGCGACGCAGAGGCCCGGCTACGGAGCGGACCCTTCAGGGGTGAGCCCCTCGGCCGACAACCCCGAGCTCGAGTCCGCTGAGTTCAGGCGCATTCTCGGGCACTTCATCACCGGCGTGACGATCGTCACGGCGGCGGACTCCGAGACAGCCGAGCCGTGCGGCCTGACGGCCAACGCGGTGGCCTCGGTTTCGCTCGACCCTCCGCTGGTGCTGGTGTGCGTGGACCACTCCGCCGACTCCCACGACCGCATCGTCTCGGCGGGGTCGTTCGGCGTGAACGTATTGTCGGAGGATCAGGAGCGGCTGTCGCGTCGCTTCGCCACCTGGAACACCGCCGAGAAATTCGGAGGCGTGGCTTTCCACCGAGGCGCGACCGGGGCGCCGATCCTCGACTCGGCGCTCGCTTGGGTGGAGTGCACCATCTGGGAATGCTACGCCGGCGGCGACCACTCCATCATGGTCGGCAAGGTCGTTGGCGGGAACGCACGGGAAGGGTCACCGCTGGTCTACTACCGCGGCGGATACGGCCGGTACACTCGATGACCGAGCGGCGCGCCTGGCCCAGCGCGGTCGGCGCGGGGGTGGCGGGCGTTGCCTACGGGGCCGTCACGCTCATCGGCGCGTCGTTGACGCTGGATACCGGCGCGGGGTTGCTACGCGCTGCGGCCTTCCTGATGGCGGTCTCCGCGACGGCGGCGGCGGCGGGCATCTGGGTGCACGCGGGGCGCGCGCCTTCGCCCTCCGCGGTGCGCGGTCGCTGGACGGCGCTGGTCGTGGCGTTCGCGGCCGCCGCGCTGTACGCGGAGGCCTGGCTGTTCCTGCCCGTTCTGCGGACGTCGCTGTGGGGCCGCCTGCTCGCCGTGGTGCTGCTGATCGCCGAGCCAGCGTACGCGCTGGCCGCGCTGGCGACCGCGTTGGCGAAGGCGGACGCGGCTCTACGCGGCGGTACGGCCGCGAAGGGCATAGCGGCGGGTGCGTCGCCCGTGCCGCCGCCGACCGCGGTTCTGCTGGGCGCCGGACTGGGCATGCTCGTGTCAGCTTCGTGGCTGGTACCGGCCGCGCCCCTGGGATCGTCCATGCTGGGCGCCGCCGTTCTGGTTGCCTTCGCGGGCGTCTACGATAACCGGAAGCGACTGGAGTTGCGCGTGGACCTGCAGGATCGAGTGGCCATCGTTACCGGCGTCGGCGGGCGCGGTCAGGTCGGGTTCGCGGTCGCCGAAACGCTGATCACGCGGGGGGCGCGCGTGGTCGTGGCGGATCTGTCCACGGTCGTCGAGAGCCTGGCCGATGAGTTGCGGGCGCACGGCGACGTGGTGGGCGTGAGCGCGGACCTGTCCCGCCCGGAGGGCGCCAGGCGCGTGCTCGAGACCACGCTGGAACGCTACGGCAGGGTGGACGCGCTGGTGAACGTGGCCGGCGGCCTGGGCCTGGTCGCGCCCGTGGCGGAGACCGAGCTGGACGGCTGGGCCCGAGAAATCGAGCGCAACGCCACCACCGCCTACGTGATGACCCGAGCCGCGCTGCCGGCACTGCGGGAGACCGGGGGCTCGGTGGTCAACTTCGCCAGCAAGGCGGCCGAGCGAGCCGTGGGCGGACTCGGAGCCTACGCCGCCGCCAAGGCCGCCGTCGTGGCGTTTACGCGCACGGTTGCGCTGGAGGAGAAGGATCACGGGGTGCGCGTCAACGCCATAGCGCCAGGCATGGTGGACACCGAGGAGAACCGTCGCGGGACCGAGTCCCCCGAGTCCGTCGCCTGGGTGACGCGCGAACAGGTCGCCGAGGTCGTGGCGTTCCTGGCGGGCGACGGCGCGACCGGGGTCACGGGCCAGGTCATCGGCGTCCCCGCCCGCGGCTACAGCTGAGGCACCGGGGCCAATGAACCTCGCGCACATCGCTGACCCCCACCTCGGCTACCGCGCCTACCACAGGGCCGCGCCGGACGGACGCAATCAGCGCGAGCGAGACGTGTCCGACGGGTTCGAGGCCGCCATTCAGGGCGTGCTGCGGCTCGGCCCGGACCTGGTCCTGATCGCGGGCGATGTGTTTCACGCCGTGCGCCCCCCGAACGCCGCCATCACCGACGCGTTCCGCCAGATACTGCGCCTGCGGGCTGGCCTGCCCGACTCTCCCATCGTCATCATCTCCGGCAACCACGACGCGCCCCGGTCCGCCGAGACCGGCAGCATCCTGCGCCTGTTCGCCGAGATCCCGGGGGTTCACGTCGCCGACGGCCGCGCCCCCGAGGCCGTGCGTGTCCAGGCCGGAGGGGCCGACACCTCCGTCCTGTGCGTGCCCTACGCGGCGCTGGCGCGCGGCGAGCCGCTGATCCTGGAGCCGGACCCGGCGGCCCGGCACAACGTCCTCCTCATGCACGCGACGGTGGTGGGCGGGCCGAACGCCCAGAAGATCCGTCGGGGCGTGGGGTACGGGGGGATCGAGCTCGGCCTGGAGGAGCTGCGCCCGGAGCGCTGGACGTACGTCGCGCTGGGGCACTACCACGTCGCCACCGAGCTGGCCCCCAACACCTGGTACGCGGGCGCCACCGAATCCACCAGCACCAACATCTGGGCGGAGGCGGAGGAACCGAACGGGTTCGTGACTTTCGACACCGTTTCGGCGAGCGCGCGGTTCCACCCCATCGCCACCCGTCCCGTGCTGGACCTGGAGCCCCTGAGCGGCCGCGCCCCCGGCGGCGACTTCCTCGACCCGGCGGTACTGGACGAGCGTATCGGCAAGCGGGTGGACGCCGTGCCCGGAGGCATCGACGGCAAGCTGGTGCGCCTGGTCCTGCGCGAGGCTCCGCGGGCTCAGCAGACGGCGCTGGATCACGAGCGGCTGCGGTCCTACCGGGCCAGGGCGCTGCATTTCCACCTGGACGTGCGCCGCCCCGACCGAGCCGCCGCGCCGCGCGCGCCGGCGACGCCCCCGGAGCGCCGCCTCTCGCTGGAGGAGGAGGTCGGCGCCTTCCTGCGCGACTGGCAACCCTCGGCCGCCGACCTGGACGCGCCGCGCTTGGCCAGGCTCGCCGAGGCCTACCTGGCGCGCGCAGGGGATGGGGGCGCGGCATGAAGCTGGTGCAGCTCGCGCTCGAGAACTTCCGCCAGCACGCCAGTACGGAGGTCGAGTTTCACGACGGGATCACCGCCATAATCGGCCCCAACGGGGCGGGCAAGACGTCGCTGCTGGAGGCCGTCGGCTGGACCATATACGGGGCGGCGGCGACGCGCGGCACGAACGACACCATCCGCAACGCGGGCGCGCCCGCCGGGGCCCGGGTTCGCGCCGAGCTGACCTTCCGCATGGGCCTGCACGAGTACCGCGTCCGGCGCTCTCTGTCGTCCGCGGACGCGTTCGTGGATGGGGGCACCGAGCCCGTCGCGAGCGGCGTCGGCGGGGTCACCGAGTACCTGGCCCGACGCCTGGGCATGGCCAGGGATGAGTTCTTCAACACCTACTACACGGGGCAGCGCGACCTCCACTTCCTGGCGCGATTCGGCCCGGCCGAAAGGGCCCGCTTCCTGAACCAGGTGCTCGGCTACGAGCGCCTGCGTCGGGCGCAGGACCTCGCCCGCGGTCGGCGCACCGAACTTCGGCACGAGGCCACCGGACTCGCCGGCGCGCTGCCGCCGCGGGCCGGGCTGGAGCGCGAGCGGGCCGAAGCGCAGGCGCGGCTGGACCGGGCGGCGGAAGCCGCGCGGGGTGCCGAGGGAACGGCCGGGGCGGCCGCCGCGGAGGTGGCCCGCGCCGCGCCGCTGAGGGCGGCGCTGGAGCGCGCCAGACAGGAAGACGCGGCGTTCGCCACGCGCGCCGCGGCCGCGCTGGCGGAGCGGGACGCCGCGGAGCGCGCGGAGCGGACGGCCGGTGAGGAGCTGACGCGCGCCGAGGCCGCCGAGTCGGAGCTGGCCGCGTTGCGGCCGGGGCTTGCGCGGCTGGGCGAGGTCGAGGCCGCCGTGCGCGCCCAGCAGGACCTGGCGCGGGTGCACGAACGCCGGCGGGCGTTGCTCGAGGCGGCGGCGGACAGTCGCCGCGACATGGACGCCAAGCAGGCCCGCCTGGAGGGGCTGGAGCAGGCTCCGCGACTGCTCGCCGAGTGCGAAGCCGAAGCCACACGGGCCCGCGAGGCCTTGGAGAAGGCTAGCGCGGAGGAGGCCGCGCAGCGCGAGGCGTGGGGGCAGAAGAGGCAGGGAGTGGAGGCGGCGCTGGCCGTCTACCACCGCGAATACAAGGACCTCGAGCAGCGCATCGAGCGGCTGGTGGAAGTGGGCCCCGAAAGCCCTTGCCCGACGTGCGGAAGGCCGCTCGGGGCGGGCTTCGAGAGCGCCCTCAAGGCGCTGGAGGACGAGCGCGTTCGCCTGCGGCAGGACGGCAAGTACTACCGGCAGCGCGTCGAGCAGCTGGGCGAGGAGCCCGAGGAGGTGGGCGCCGCGGCGGCCGCCCGCGGGTCCGCCGCCACAGAGGTGGATCGCCTGCGCTCGCGTCTGGAGCGGTGCGCGAACGGCGTGCGGGACCTGGAGCGCGCCCGCTCGGAGGCAGCGGGCCTGCGGGAACGGCTGGCGCGCGCCGACTCGGAGATCGAGGCTCTCCCCGACGACTTCGACCCGGCCGCGCTGGCCGCGGCGGAGGCCTCGCTGGCCGAGCTGCGGGACGCGACGATGCGCGCGAGCGCGCTCGAGGAGGCGCTGTCGGCGCGCGCGCGCTGGTCGTCCGAGGCGGCCGCCGCCCGCGCCACCAGAGAAAGGGCGCAGGAGACCCACGCCGCGATCACGACCGCGCGCGCGGAGCTGGGCTTCGAGGAGACCGCCTACCGGGACGCGTTGCACGATCACGAGCGGGCGGAGGCGGACTCGCGCGCGGCGGATCTCGCGTTGAGCGAGGCGCGCGCCGAGGAACGCGCGGCCCGCGAACGGCTGGCGCACGCGGACACGGCGTTGGCCGAGGACGCCACGCGCCGGGCGCGCCTGGAGGCGCTGGAGCGCGAGCGGCGGCTTCACGACGAGCTCGACCGCGTGTTCAGCGAGCTGCGCGCGGAGCTGAACGCCCGCGTGCGGCCCGAGCTGGGCGCGTTGGCGGGGGATTTCCTGGCGCTCGTGACCGACGGCCGCTACGCGGCGGTGGAAGTGGATGAGGCCTACGACGTGCTCGTCCTGGACGACGGCACGCCCAAGCCGGTGATCAGCGGAGGCGAGGAGGACGTGGCCAACCTCGTGCTGCGCCTGGCGGTCAGCCAGATGATAGCCGAGCGCGCCGGTCAGCCGCTGTCGGTGCTCATCCTGGACGAGGTGTTCGGCTCGCTCGACGCGCAGCGACGCAGCGGCGTCCTGGGCCTCTTGCAGCGCCTGCGCACGCGCTTCGACCAGGTGCTCCTTATCACCCACGTGGAGGAGATCCGCGAGGGCGTCGACCACGTGCTGCGGGTGGGCTACGACGAGCGCACCGGCAGCAGCGTGGTCAGCCCGGAGTCGGTGGCGCCGGGCGCGGACACACTGCCGCTGGCCGCGTTGCGCGGCTGAAGCCCGGCGAGGCCGCCGCGGCGAGCGCCTTCGCGCCGACCCGCGTCGCTACTGGTTCGCCAACCGAAACCACTCGTCGGCGCGCAGCATGTGGCGCCGCGCCGCAACCGTGTCGCCCGCCTGCGCCATGTGCGCTTGCGCCGCCGCCACGTGCGCCGAGCCGTAGTAGAACGGGATCCCCTGCGTCGACTCGTCCACCCAGAACTCCTGGTTGTCCGGGAAGCCCTCGCGGTGCACGAAGTCGTTCCACAGGAGCGAGTCGGTGCGCTCCACGTCCACCCAGCGCCCGGCGGTCATGGCCGCGGCGGGGTCGTCTATCTCCACCACGCCGGCGCCCTCCGATGGAGCGCCGTCGTTGAGCCGATAGGCCACCCCCTGTCGCACCAGGTACGGCGCCAGCCCCAGCTTCCGGTAGGCCTGAGTGGTCGTCGCGAAGAAGATGGGCCGGTCTTCGATCGCCTGGCCGATGATGTGCCCCAGGAACACGTCGGAGGGCAGCAACACCGTCCCCGCAGCGATGATGGTGCGTATCCGGCCGGCGGCGAATTCCTGGTTCTGACGGACCCGGAAGCCGCCCCTGGCGACCCCGTCCACTTCCGCCGGCTCCATCTGGATGATCGACTGCGTGGGCGGACGCCTGCCGGGTCCCGGGTCGCCACCGACGGTCTGCGGCGGTGGGTCCGCGCTCAGCGAGGGGGTCCGGTATATGCCTGGCCCAGCGTCCACTTCGTAGGGCCGCTGGCACAGGATCCGCGTGGGATCAGCGTCCGGATCTTCGCCCGGGCCGCAGGGCGTCGTGAGATCCTTGATCTGATTGACGTACCACGCCGTGTTGAGGTAGCTCATCACGATCACCTGCACGTCGCGGCGGATGCCCTCCACCTCCTGCAGGTACCACAGCGGGAACGTGTCGTTGTCGCCGTTGGTGATCAGGACGCCGTACGGCTCCACGCTGTTGAGCAGGTTGTAAGCCCAGTCGCGCGCCGAGTAGTCGTCGGCCCGCGTGGCCCAGCCCCAGTTCGCCAACAGCGGCACGAAGCCCAGCGCGAGCAGCGGCGAGGCGAGCTTCAGCCCGCGCCCCGCGCCGCCCAGCTTCTGCCCGAGTTGACGCCACAGCGAGGCCAGCCCCACGCCCGCCCACAGCCCCCACAAGGAAAAGCTCACGATGAAGAAGTAGTCGCGCTCGCGAACCTCGTGCATGGCCTGGGCGGGGTAGACGTCGCGGCGCCAGCTGTAGCCGTACTTGAAATTCAGGTAGAAGACGAGCCCCAGTGACACGGTCGCGAACAGGATGGCCACGTAGGCGAAGCTCGAGCGGTCGCTCTGGCTGTGCCGGTACGCGCCCACCACCCCGAGCCCGAGGAACAGCGCCGTGAAGATCGGCCGCCAGCCCCCGAAGGTGGAGTCGTTGCCCGCCAGCGAGCGCGCCCACTGCCAGTCGAAGTACTGCGCGTAATTGCCGATCTGCGCGGCGAACAGCTCGGGCGAGCGGGGCAGCCTCGGGTCCCACGGCAGCGCCATCACGCCCGGCTTGTCGTACTGGGTGCGACCGAGCGACTGGAAAAGCGCATCCAGGGTGGACGGGTCCACCTCGTTTATCACCGGATCCAGCCCGGCGCGGATTGGCAGGTACAGGTGTATCGAAAGGCCGATTACGGCCACCAGCGCCATGCCGGCGTAGAGCCGCCAGTTCGTCAGAATCGACCGGTCCACCATCATGATGAACACGAACAGCGCGGGCGCCGCCAGGAACGCCATCAGGTGGTTGCCAACCGACAGCGCCAGGATGTAGGCGCCCAGCAGGATGAGGTTGTGGTCCTTGGGGCTTCCCAGGTTGTCCCGCCAGTGGAAGGCCAGCCAGGACAGCAGGGCGATGGTGAGCAGCGAGACGGTGTAGACCTTCTCGTTGACGTTGCTCTGGTTCCAGACCGTGAACGCAGTCGCGCTCAGCAGCACGGCCGCCCAGGCGCCGACCAGTCGGAAGGTCTTGTTGTCGGAGAAGTCGGCCAGGATGCGGTACACCACCAGGAACCAGAATCCGTGCGCGGCCGCCGACATGAACGCGCTGAAGAGATTCAGCCGGATGGCGGTCGAGTCGATGATGGGCGTCAGCAGCAGGTCCCAAGCGCGGGCGAATACCACGAACATCGGATTTCCCGGCGGGTGCGGGACGCCCAGCATGTGCGCGGTGGCGATGTACTCGCTCGTATCCCAGAACGCGGTCGTACGCGCCAGCGTGAGGATGTAGAGCACGAACACGAGCCCGCCGGCCAGCAACGCCCAGCGGTAAGGGGGCTCGTAGCTGGGAGTCGAAGGACCGCTCTGTCGATCTGACGCGCTCGCCTGCGCGCGTTTCCTGCGAGAACCGGATCGGTCGGATGCCATCGCCGCTCGCAAATTCGCGTGTCGTTGTCGGGCCGCCGTCTGCCCTGGCGGCACCTCCCTACCCGCCGAGCCGCCCTGAGTTCGGCGCGGAAGGGTCTTCGGTCCGGGCCAACTCGAGGGCGAGGCCGGGCAGCACCACCGCTCTCCAACCGGGCGGAATCCAGGTGGTGGACGTGTACTCGGTCAGGATCGCCGGACCCGCGCTGGCCTCTCCCGCCGAAAGCGCCGTCCTGGGCGACACCCGCGCAGCCACTTGGCTCCCGCGCCAGAGGACCCGCGCGTGGCCGTTCGCGTGCGCCGCGTGAGCCCGTGCCGGCTCGTCGCCGTTGCCGTCGGAGGCGCCGAGCGCCTCCCGCTCGCGTACTACGCCGAGCTCCGCCGTGGACTCCGCGCGGAGCGTGACCGCCTGCACCGGATCATCCCTGCGGTACCCGTACGCCGACTCGTGCCGCGCGTGGAACCGCTCCGCCCAGCCGTCCGCCGGGACCCGCAATTCGTGGCTTTGACCCAGGTAACGGGCATCGACCCAACGCCGTGTCACCACGTCGGCCGCATCCAGGCCGTCGCGCCCGAGCGCCTCGCGCGTGCCCTCCTCGAGCTCATCGAGCAGTCGCCGGACGCGCACCTCGGTGTCCTGCGAGTGCGTCCACAGGACGGATCGCGACGCGTCCTTGCGCGCCGGCGCCACCACCATGCCGTACGCAGACAGGATACCCGGATCGCGCGGCACGAGCACGCTCGGGACTCCCAGCCGCGACGCCAGCGACGCCGCGTGCAGTCCGGCCGCT
The DNA here is from genome assembly GCA_039715185.1 of Gemmatimonadota bacterium. Taxonomy (NCBI): domain Bacteria; kingdom Pseudomonadati; phylum Gemmatimonadota; species Gemmatimonadota bacterium. The sequence goes on along the minus strand of JBDLIA010000006.1, from coordinate 47,481 downwards.
CCGCCGAACGCCACCAGCGTGAACTCCGCCGGGTCGTATCCGCGCTCCACGCTGACCAGGCGGAGCGCTGCCTCCATGGCGGCGTCGGCGACGTCGATGATCGCCTGCGCCGCTACCTCGGCGTCCACGCCCAGGTCGCGCCCCAGCGCCTCCAGCGCGCGGCGCGCCGCCGCCGGGTCGAGGGGCTTTCCCTCCAGGCCGAACGCGTCAGCGGGCAGGCGCCCCAGCGCCATGTTCGCGTCGGTCACGGTCGCGCGTTCACCGCCCAGACCGTAGCACGCCGGGCCCGGCCGGGCGCCGGCGCTCCTGGGCCCCACCCGCAGCGCCCCCGCCGGGTCGACCCACGCCACCGAGCCTCCCCCCGAGCCGACGGTGTGTACGTCCAGCACGTCGATCGCGAGAGGTTGTCCCCCGACCCGCAGCTCTCGCGTGCGCAGCGGCTCGCCGGGGCACAGCGCGACGTCCGTCGAGGTGCCGCCCATGTCCAGCGAGAGCACCCTTTCCACGCCCGCCTCGGCGGCTACGTGCCGCGCGCCGAGGACGCCTCCGGCGGGCCCGGACAGCACCGTGCGCACCGGCTCCGCTGAGGCGCGCGGTACGCTCAGCCAGCCGCCCCCCGAACCCATCACCGAAACCGCGTCGGAACCCAGCTCGGCGACCAGGGCGCTCAGATACCCGGCCATCAGCGGCATCACGTAGCCGTTCACCACGGCCGTGGAGAGCCGCTCGAATTCGCGAAACTCCGGCACCAGCACGGAGGCGAGGGTCAGCGCGCCGTCGAAGCCGGCGAGCGCCTCGGCGACGTGCCGCTCTTCGGCCTGGTTCGCGTACCCGTGCAGGAGGCACACGACCACCGACTCGGCCTCCGACAGTCGACCCGGCAGCGCCTCCAACTCGGCGGCCGAAAGCGCCTCCTCCACCTCTCCCGTGGGGCCGATGCGGCCGGCCAGTCCCACCCGGTCCCGGGCGCTCACGAGCGGCGCCGGCCGGCTCGCCTCCAGCGCGTACAGGGTCGGCCGAGCCTGTCGTCCGATCTCGAGCAGATCCTCGAAGCCTCGGTTGGTGACGAGCGCGGTGCGCGCGCCGGTGCGCTCCAGCAGCGCGTTGGTGGCCACGGTCGACCCGTGCACCACGCGGGCGCGCGTTTCCTTGGCCAGAAGCCGTCGCACTCCCTCCACCACGGCGCGCCCCGGATCGTCCGGGGTGGACGGAATCTTCAGGCGGTGCCACTCACCCGCGATCCAGCCGACGAGGTCCGTGAAGGTGCCCCCGGTGTCGACCCCGATGATTGACACTTCGACCTGGCTGCGGGACATTCGGCCCCCGTGATAGGCCCGAGTTTCGACGACTTCCTCGCGCTGCGCGAGAGGGGAGACCTGATCCCCGTCTGGCGCGAATTCCTGTTCGACAGGGATACCGCCGTAGGCGCGTACAGGCGCGTCGCGCGCCCGCCGTTCGGATTCCTGTTCGAATCCGTCGTCGGCGGCGAGACGTGGGCCCGTTACACCTTTCTGGGCACCGAGCCGCGCGCCGCCTGGCGCGTCGATCCGGGCGGCGCGGTGCGCGCCTGGACGCCCGCTGAGGGTTGGGGCCCCGCCATGGTACTGCAAGACCCGCTGGCCGAGCTGACCTCGCTGGCCGGTACCCTGTCGCCAGTTCAGGTCGAAGGGCTGCCCAGGTTCCTGGGCGGCCTGGTCGGCTTCCTCGCGTACGACGCGGTCCGCTACATCGAACGGCTGCCGGCCGCGCCGCCGGACGACGCCGGTATCCCCGACGGCGTCTTCATGCTGACCGACATCGTCGTCGCGATCGACAACCTGTTCGGCCGCGCGCGCGCGATTCGGTTGGTCGACGCCTCCGGCGATCCGGACGGCGCCGACCTGCGGCGCCTTTACGACGACGCGGTCGAGACGATCGAGGAGACGATAGGCCGGCTGGAGTCGGGGCCCGACCTGCCTCCTCTGGAGCTGCGCGCTGAGGACGCGGACGCCGCCTTCCGGTCCACCTTTACGCGCGAGCGCTTCAAGGAGGCGGTCCAGCGCGTGCGCGCCTACATCGCCCAGGGAGACGCGTACCAGGTGGTGCTGTCGCAACGGCTGACCATGCCGCTCACGGCGGAGCCCCTCGACGCCTACCGGCTGCTGAGGACCACGAACCCCTCGCCGTACCTGTTCTACCTGGACCTGGACGGCATGGCCATCGTCGGCTCTTCGCCCGAGGTCATGGTGCGGCTCGAGGGCGGTGTGGTCACGGTGCGCCCCATCGCGGGGACGCGACCGCGCGGCGGCTCGGCGGCGGAAGACGCCCGCCTGGAGGAAGAGCTGAGGGGCGACCCCAAGGAGCTCGCCGAGCACCTCATGCTCGTCGACCTGGGCCGCAACGACGTGGGCCGCGTCGCCGACCACGGATCCGTCCGGGTGACCAGGCTGCGCGACGTGGAGCGCTACAGCCACGTCCTGCACCTCGTGAGCCAGGTGGAGGGCGCGCTCCGCTCCGACCTGGACGCGCTGGACGTGCTACGCGCGTGCTTCCCGGCCGGCACGGTGTCCGGCGCGCCCAAGGTGCGGGCGATGGAGATCATCGACGAGCTGGAACCCACCAGACGTGGGCCCTACGCCGGCGCCATCGGTTACATCGGCTACGGAGGGGCGGTGATGGACACGGCCATCGCCATCCGCACGATGACCGTTTCGGCGGGCGTCGCTTCGGTGCAGGCGGGGGCGGGGATCGTGATCGACTCGGATCCCGATCGCGAGTACGACGAGACGCTCGCCAAGGCGCGCGCGCTGCTCCGCGTCGCGGCCGCCCTCGAGCGCTCCGGCCGCTAGCGTACCGTTGCAGAAGTCCCGTAGGCATTCGGCTCGCGCTGCATCCCGCGGATGCGGCGTTGGAACTCCTTGCCGTAGCGACGGCTACGGCGCGTCGTTCCGCCTTGCCCCGCGGGCGCATCACGCGCCTCGGTGCACACGGGACTTCCGCGCCGGCACACTCGATACTTCTCTGACAAGTCCCTGACCGGGAGGCGTCACGTGTGGGGGCGCTCGGTCGTTCTCCAGTACACGTTCCGGTGAGTCTGTCTCAGGCGGACGCGGGGCGTACGAAGTCCGGGGATCGCACCCGCGCAAGTTGCAGTTAAATAGATAGGTTACGCACTCTTGACACCAAACTGGCTCAACGGTAGGCTGTCGGATTCGCTTGCGGCCGAAAATCCGCCGCGCGGTATACACAGTCGATCGATCATACGGTCCATGACGATGGCCGTCAGTTTCAACAGGCTCCCGCGCGCCTGCGCGCGTGAGGCCTGCATCCACCCCGCAGGAGGCACTCTATGCACGTTTCGGTGAGGCGCGCCGGTCTAACGGCTTTCCTCGTCGGAGTCGCGTTTGCGGCGGCCTCGACTTCCCTGCTCGCCCAGGCGACGCAAGGGAAGCTCGAAGGCCACGTCCGCGACGCGGAATCCGGCGCACCGTTGGCGGGTGCCCAGATTACCGTGGTCGGAACCACGCTGGGCAACATCGCCAACGCGGAAGGCTACTACTTCGTCAACAACGTACCGGCCGGCGTTCACGACATCCGGGCACAGTTCATCGGCTACGGCACGGTGACCGTGACCGGTCAGCGCGTGCTGGCCGGCCAGTCAGCGATCGTGGACTTCGGGCTGTCGCAGCAGGCGGTACAGATCGAGGGGATCACCGTCCAAGGTGAGACCAACCCGCTCGTGCCGCGTGACCAGACGCTGTCCAAGGCGATCATCACGTCGGAGGTTTTCGACGCCGTTCCGCTGGACAACGTGCGCGCCGTCATCGCCCTGCAGCCGGGCGTCGTCGACACCGGCAGCCGCCTGGGTCAGGTGATCCGCGGCGGGCGCCCCGGCGAGGCCGCGGTCTTCATCGACGGCGTCCTGGTGCGCAACTTCAACGCGGGCTCGCAGAGCGAGATCACGCTTCAGACCAACGCGGTGGAAGAGGCCGACGTGCTGCTCGGCGGCTTCGGCGCCGAGTTCGGTCAGGCCCAGTCCGGCGTGATCAACCTGATCTCGAAGGGCGGCGGCACCGCGTTCAGCGGCTCCATCGCCCTCGAGACCGACCAGGTCGAGATCGAGAACAGCTATGGTTACACGCGCCTGGAGGCGAGCGTGGCCGGGCCGATCTTCGGCGAGTACCTGGGCTTCTCGCTGTCCGGCGTAGCTGTCGGCCAGGAGGACGCCCGGCCGACCCGCCTGGGCGATTCCCCCGGGACGCTGACGTTCGCCGACTTCGACAACCTGACGATCGGCGCGCAGCCGGATCGGTTCTTCGCGCCGACGGGCACGCAGACGACGCTCGACGACGGCACCATCGTCAACAATTTCGCGGAGATCTGCTCGAACGGCACGCCGTCCGGGGCCTCTTGCTCCGGAGATGACATCGGCGCCAAGCTACCCTGGAACAACGGCGACGAGTACAACCTGAACCTGACGCTGCGCGGCGGCACGGGCGCGGGGACGCGCTACAACGCGGGCGTGACGCTGGCGCGCAACCAGCGCCGGTTCTTTTCGCCGCGGTACGCATTCCGGCCGCAGGCGATGCTGGGTCGCCGCGACAAGAGCTACTTGATCAGGGGGGGCATCGAGCACCTGCTCTTCCAGACCTCGGAGTCCAGCGCCACGCTGCGCGTCAACGTCGGCTACGGCGAGGACGAGTTCATGCGCGGCATGCTCGGCGAGACCCTAGCCGACACTCTGGCGATCATCCAGGGCGAAAAGTTCGAGCAGGGAGGCGATTTCTTCGGCTTCACGTTCGACGACTTCACGTTCCCGTTCGAGGACAGCTTTACCACGGACGCCTGGTTCGAGCGCTTCGACGAGATCCAGGAAAACCCGTCGCTCGGCTTCCTGACGCCCTTCGAGACCATCGTCAACCCGGCCACGGGCGAGAACTTCACGCTGGAAGAGGGCGCCCTCTTCCAGACGGCGGGTGGCGGAGCGGACAATCCGTTCGGCATCAACGACTTCTTCGGCCAGGGCTTCTCGCCCTTCGGCCTCCGCAGGGAGCAGACGCTGTCCGTGCGTGCCGACCTGGACTGGCAGTACAACCGCCACAACCGCGTCGGCATCGGCGGAGAGGTCTACTGGAAGGACATCGAGAACATCGGCTCGGGCAGCTCGTTCGGCACCGCGCAGAGCGGCGTCAGCAACACCAGCCCGACGTTCCAGAACGTGTACGCCGCCTCGCCTGTCATCGCGGGCTTCTACGCCAAGGACCGCATCGACATCGGCGACATCGTGCTGGAGATAGGCGGCCGCGTCGACATGTTCGACAGCGACGTCGTGTACCCGGCGATCCCGGGCTTCACGATCGCGGCCCAGGACCCCGAGTTGGGGCTCGTCGAGCCGGAGTTCATCGAGCAGGCCACGGTGTGGCAGTTCAGCCCGCGCCTGGGGGTAGGGTTCCCGGTCACCGAGAACACCCAGTTCAGGCTGAGCTACGGGCACTTCACGCAGGCGCCCCCGCTCAACTTCCTGTTCGGCGGCATCACCAACGACCTGTCCAAGACCAACCCGAACAACATCTTCGGGCGGCCCATCGAGTTCGGGCGCACGATCGGCTACGAGTTCGGCTTCACGCACTCGTTCGATCCGCTGACCGTCGTGGACATCTCCGGCTACACGCGCGAGAAGCAGGGTGACATAGCGTTCCGCCAGGCGCAGTTGGTGATTCCGGGCCAGGGCGGCGCCAAGACGGTCGCCTTCCTGACCAACGGCGACTTCGGCTACGTGCGCGGCATGGACGCGCGCCTGAGCCGGCGCTGGACGGACCTGCTCTTCGCGCAGGTGAACTACAGCTTCCTGACCACGCGCACCACGGGCTCCGACCCGACCAACTTCCTGCGCACCATCGGACGCCAGGCGAATCCGGTGACTGGTCAGCCGTTCGTTCCGCCGCAGGCGGCGTTGCCGGCCGATTTCGACCGGACCCACACGTTCACGGGTTCGCTGGTCATGACGATGCCGGACGACTTCCTGGAGGAGCGCAGCGGCCTCAACAAGGTTCTGCGCAACGTCACGCTGAACGGCGCGCTCTCGGCCCGCTCGGGGCTGCCGTACACCTCGTCGACCACGCCCGGCGCGACGGCCAGCATTCTGGGGCCGGACCCGGTCTTCAACGAGGAGGTCAACGGGTCGCGCCTGCCGTGGACGTTCCTGCTCAACGCCAGCGTCGGCAAGGCCTTCGAGCTGCCCAGGGACATGCGCGTGCGGGCCTACGTCGACGTCCGCAACATCGCGAACTTCAAGAACCCGAACGACGTGTGGAGCTTGACGGGCGACGTGCTCAACCCGGGCGCGAACTTCCTGTCCAACCGGACGTCGGGCACGCAGCGCGTGTTCGGTGAGGAAGTCGCTTACACGGACCCGACCGCCACGCTCCTGGGGAGCGCGCTTACCGACCTGCAGCGCGAGCAGTTGCGCCGCCGGGACGTGTTCTTCGGCAATGGAGACGGCGTGCTGTCGGTCGACGAGCAGCAGCTCAGCTCGGCGTTGTCGTTCCTGAATTCGGGGACGGACGCGAACCAGACGAACATCGTGTACGGCCAGCAGTTCGGCCAGCCGCGGCAGATCCGCTTGGGCCTGGAATGGGAGTTCTAGCCTTGGACTTTGACGACACTCGCACGGGTGGGCGCGGCTACTCCGCGCCCACTCCGAGCCACAACGGGAGGAATCCGTTGAAGAGAACTTTGCGCCGGAATCGATTTGCCCCGCTCGCCGTGGCCTTTGGCGTCGCGGCGCTCTGGGCCGGCGCGCTCCAGGCCCAGACTGGCCTCCAGAAGTTTCAGGAGTGGGAGGCCGGCCGGAGCGCGTTCGACGTGAGCAACGTCAACCTGGGTGGGTCCGGAGACGCGGACCTTACCCTCAACGTCAACAACTGGCTGTGCGGGCTCCGGAGCGACGGGAGCATCTGCGTCAACACCTTCGGTAGCACCACGGGTGGCGGCGGCTTCTGGCCGATCGGCACGACCAACCAGTACGTGTTCCTCGCCGGCCTGCAGTTCGCCGCGCGCGATCCGCTCGATCCCAACGGCTTCGTGGCCGCGCATTGCTTCAACGTGAGCGCGACCAACGCGCAGTGCGGGCCGCTGGACGGGATCTTCCACTCGGACGTGTCGGACGACCTGGACAACTGGCCGGACACCTGTCTGCTTGCGAACCCGCAGACGGGCGAGCTTGTGAAGTCGCTGTCGCAGCTCGACACGTGCGCCCGCTACTGGGACGGCAACCCGTCCTTCACGGTGCCGGGCGGGCACCCCATGGGGGTCGAGATCGTGCAGCACACCTTGACCTTCACGCTCGAAGGCTTCAGGGACATGCTGTTCTTCATCTTCAAGATCAAGAACATCTCCGACACCCCGCTCTTCCAGAGCGCCAACCCCGCGCTGGCCGTGCCGGCCGGCGGGTGGACGCTGGAGGACTTCTACCTGGCGGTCGGCCACGACGCCGACGTGTCGGGCAACGACCTGGACCAGAACTGGGGCAGCTTCGTGCCGTTCCTGGACGACGAAACGGCCCTCAACATTGGCACGATCTGGCTGGGCGACTTCGACGCGACCGACTTCGAGCCGTACGCCCAGTGCGGGTTCTGCTCGGTGCCCGGCTTCGTGGGTACGACGTTCCTGCGCTCGCCCCATAACAACACGGGCGACACGATCGTCGTGCAGACGGTCACGACCAACGTGGCCGACACGACGTTCATCATCGTGCCGCCGATCGAGCAGGAGACGCTCGCCGAGCTGCGCGAGCTCGCCGCGTTCGGAGACGTGGCCGCGCAGGACAGCCTGCGCATCCACGAGATCGGCCAGAGCTTCGGCTCCAACACCACCCGCGGCGGGGTCTTCCCCGACCCGACCGACGCGGCGCAGTCGTGGCGCTACTACTCCGGGAACCTGAACGCCTCCGAGTTGTCCCAGATCGTGGGCGCCCCGGCGGGCTTCGGGTTCGTGGATCAGCCGGCCCCCGCGGACACGCGTTACTTCCACGCGACGGGTCCGTTCGACCTGGCGCCCGGCGACAGCGTCGAGGTCGTCGTGGGTCTGGTCGGTGGCGCTCCGGTGCTGAACGTGCCGGGCTTCACGCCGGGCACACTGGTGCCGCACGGACTGCCGGGCGACACCAGTCGGATCATCGAGAAGATCATGGGCCGCGGCGTCGAGACGACCGCGTACCCGTCGCTGTTCAAGCAGGTTCTGGACGCGAACAACCTGTTCAAGAACAACTTCCTGCTGCCCAGCCCGCCGCCGGCCCCGGTGGTCACGGCGATCCCTGGTGATCAGCAGAACTTCATCACCTGGGGCGCCGACCCAGTGAACGCCCGCGACCCGTTCGCGGACATCGCCGAGAACTTCTCGATCACGGACTTCAACGAGTTCGACTTCCAGGGCTTCCGCGTGTACCGCAAGGTGCGGGCGGCCGACCCCTGGACGCAGATCGCGCAGTTCGACCTGAAGGACGGCGTCGGCGCGCAGATCGTGACCACCGACAGCGTGCAGGTGGTGGACAGCTCGTTCCTGGCGGTCCGCACCGACACGGCCGACTTCTGCGTGCCGCTCCAGCCCGAGTTGGCGGGGCAGGAGGCTGTCGCGTGCTCTACGGACACCGGCCTGCAGTTCACGCTGGTGGATCGCGGCGGGCGCTTCCCCGACGCCGCCAACGGCCCGGGGCTGCTCAACGGCGTGACGTACTTCTACGCCGTTACGTCCTTCGACATCAATACGCCGTTCGCCCCGGGCGGCAGCTCGCTCGAGTCGGGCCGGCGCCTGTCGGTGGCTTCGCAGGCCGCGGGTGGCGCGGCGGCGACCCCGCGCAGCACGGCGGCCGGCAGGACCGCGGCCGTGATCGGGGATCCGGTGCTGTTCGACGGTGATGGCAACGTTCTGGATCCCACGGGCGGCATGCCCGCGATCGACGCGACCACGGGAGTATTCGGTGGCGCAGCTCCGCCGACCAACTCCTTCGCGGCGCTGGTCAACCTGCCGCAGCCCGCGCTGGTGCAGGCGGGTGACTACGAGATCCGGATCGACTCGGTGGTTTCAGCCGTCGGCGCTGGCGGGGGGGTTCAGCCTGCTACTCCAAACTGTCTGGGCACTTCCACGGTGTACTACCTGACGGCCACGGCGCCGGACGGGACGGCGACGGAGATTCCGCAGGAGGTCAAGGAGCCGTTTGGCCTGTTCGGTTGCATCGGCACCATCTCTCAGGACATATCGCCGGTGTCCGTCCTCGCGGACGCCGCGGCTGCGAACGCGCAGGGCGTGGATCCGTCGATCTTCGTCGGCTCCCTGGGCGGAAACATCACCTACGGCCCGACGCACTTGATGTCGCAGTCCGAGACGGTTGCGTCGAACCGCTCGCACGTGGTCGGCCCGGAAGGCGGCTCGCGTTGGTTCACGGGCGACGCGCCTGCGGCGGACCCGACGCTGGGCAACGCCACCGGCTCGCTCCCGGGCGTGACCATCTGGAGCTTGCCGAGCCAGTATGATCAGGACGTATCGATGCGCTGGCTGGGCGTCTACACCCAGAGCGGTCTGTGGCGCGCCGCGGACATCGAGGTCACATGGGGCGCGGGCGGCACGGTCGCCGGCGTGCGGGACCTGACGCACAACGTGGACATTCCGTTCTCGGCCAACATGGCCGCGAGTTGGGGCGTTCTGAACAACGTCAACGAGGACAACATCCTGTCCGCCGGCGACTTCTGGAGCATCGAGCCGCTGGCTACCTGGCTGCCTGTCGCTGGCGTGGCGGGTTCCTTCAGCCAGACCGCGGTGATCGGGCCCATGGCAACGGTGCCACCTGGCTCACAGAGCTGTGGTCAGTTCTGTGAGGTGGTGGACGTGGCCGACACGCAGGGCTTCGGCATGTTCGTCGCCGGGGAGGCGTGGCTCTTCGAGACCTCGACGCTGCCGGCCGCCGGTGACGTGTGGAAGCTGCGCACATACTCTGGCACGGTGGTTCAGGACTCCACGACGAGCGCCTACTCGTTCCTGGAGTCGCCGCGCCCGCCCCCCATTCCGGGGCTACGCGCCGCCGTAACCGTGAGCTCGCCGGAGACCTTCGACGTGGCCAGCGCCTCGCTGGAGGACGTGCACACGGTGCCGAACCCGTTCCGGGGATCGTCGGCGCTGCAGCAGGCTTCCTCGGATCGCAAGATCCTGTTCGTGAACCTGCCCACGCAGGCCACGATCCGGATCTTCACGCTTTCCGGCGTGCTGGTCGATGCGATCATGCACGAGGATCCCGCCGGGGGCGGGACGGCGAACTGGGATCTCCGCAACCGGAACAACCAGTTCGTGGCGAGCGGCGTGTACTTCTATCACGTCAGCACGCCGACCGGCGCCGAGAAGCTCGGCCGGATGACCATCATTCAGGCGCCCAACAACTGACGCCGGGGAGACGACACAATGCATAGAGGAAAGTTTCTGACTTCGGCGTTTACGGTGGCCACCCTCCTCGCCCTCACGGGCGGGGAGGTGGTGGGCCAGGACAGCGCCGATCCCAATGCGAGCATCGACCAGATCGCGTTCGGAACGCGCGCGGGCGAGTTCCTGCTCGTGCCGGTCGGTGCTCGCGCCGCGGCCATGGGTCAGGCGGCCTCGGCGTTCGCGGATGACGCGACGTCGCTGTACTGGAATCCGGCCAACGCCGGGTTCGCGTCCGACAAGGTCAACGCGCATTTCTCGTTCTACGACTACGTGCTCGACACTAGCTATTCGTGGGGCGGCGTGACCTTCCCCTTGAGCGGGGGAGACTGGGTCATCGGCTTCCAGGTCGGCGGCTTCAGCTTCGAGGATGGCCTCGAGACCACCGTCGCTCAGCCCGAAGGCACCGGCTCCACGTTCTCGAACAGCATGTTCGTGGGCGGGCTGACGGCGGCCTTCAACGTGACCGATCGCTTCTCGTTCGGCGCCACCGGGAAGTTCGTCCAGGAGAGCCTGGCGGACACCGATGGCTCCACGTTGGCGGTGGATCTGGGCACGAACTTCCACACCACGGTTTCGGACCGGATGCTGAGGGCCAGCTTCGCGATCCTGAATCTGGGTGGGGAGATCGAACAGTCCGGCTCGGACCTGGAAATCACCGTCCAGAACCCGGACCCGAACGAGCCCAACCGGCAGGACCGCGCCGAGTTGCGGACGCAGCCTTTCCCCCTGCCTGTCATGTTCAAGGTGGGCCTGGCATACGACGCCGTGTCGACTGCCTCGAACCGGCTGATGCTGTCCGGTGAGTTCTGGCAGCCGCAGCAGAACAACACGTCGGCGGCGTTCGGCGCCGAGTACACGATCATGCCGGAAGGCGTGCCGGGCTTCTCGGCGGCGCTGCGCGGCGGATACACGTACGAGCCCGATCGCAGCTTCGACGAGACCACGGTCGGCACCTCGCTGTCACTCGACGACGACGGCGCCGACGGACTCGCTGGGGGAGGTGGAATCTCCTGGCGGCCGTCCGATCCCGAGTCGTTCGGCTTTTCGCTGGACTACGCTTACCGGCACCTCGGGCTGCTCGAGGGAACCAATATGTTCAGCGTGTCTATCAACTTCTGAGGACACGTCGCCGGCGGATCATCGCTGCAGCGGAGCTGCGCCGGTCCTGATGTAAGAGCAGCGGCCCGTTCCTCCGGGAGCGGGCCGCTCGCGCTTCCGCCGCCGCCACCTCCGAGCGGAAAGCGTTTCTTTCAGGAGGATTCATGATTGCATTGCTGTCGGCGCTGCTGCTGGCGCCGCCCGCCGACACCACGGCTCAACTCCACGTCTATCGCTACTGGCGGGCGCCGGACATCACCAACGTGGTTTGTTTCGTTTCCGTGCCGCTCGCCGAACTGACGTACGCTGAAGACGCGGAGGAACGCAGCCGCGTGGCCCGTTACGAGATCGGACTGACCATCCTGGACGCCAGTGGCAACGTCCTGGTTCAGGAGGACTGGGGTAATCGCGTCCGCGTGGGCATGGGCGAGGTCCCCTCCAGCTCTCAGGCGGTCGAGAACATGAGCTTCGATCTGAAGCCGGGAGAGTACCGCCTGGCGGTCGAGGTGCGAGACTCGGTCTCGGGCCAATCGACGCGCCTCGAGGAGGTGATAGACGCGACGGGGGAGCGGCCGCTGATCGGCGACCTCTTGCTGGCCCACTCGATCGATCGGGTTCCGGAAGGCGGGGAGGCGCCCGCCGGGTCGCTACTGAGGCACGGGCTCGCGATCGCGCCGAACCTGACCGGGACGCTGCCGGCGGACGGCGCGTTGGTGCAGGTGTACACGGAGGTCTACCCGCCCCAGACGGCCGAGGGCGAGGACGTGGCCGACGTGCAGATCCTGCTCGCGGCGGAGGAGACGCCCGACCTCCAGCAGGAGGCGCCGCCCGTGCAGAAGCGCTACCCGCCCGGAGGTGGCCTGGAGCTGGTGCGGGTGCCGGTCGAGGGACTCGCGCCGGGTCCGTATCGGGTCGGCGTGCGGGTGGCCTTCCCGGACACCGCCGTCACCGCGTACCAGCGGTTTGAGCTGAGCGCGCCGCGGGTGGCGGCGGTCGGGCCGGCGAGGACCGACTTGTTCCCGAGCCACTCCGAAGCCCAGCTCGACTCGCTCTACCTCAAGGTCGACTACATCGCCACGCCCAGGGAGCGGCGCATGTTCAAGGGTCTCTCCGCGGAGGGCAAGCGGCGCTTCATGGAGGAATTCTGGAGCCGGCGCGACCCGATCGCGGGGGACCCCAACGAGGCGTACCAGGAGTACATGGACCGCGTCGAGTACGCCAACCGCGAGTTCGACTTCGCGGGCAATCCGGGCGAGGGCTGGGCGACGGCTCGTGGTCGCGTGTGGGTCATGCAGGGCGCGCCTTTCGAGCGGTTTACGCGGCCCACGACGGGCCCAGTTGGAGAGGGCCTTCGGGTGCGCACCGGAGAGCGGATGTACGAAGTGTGGCGGTACGCCGGGAGCAGGAACGACGTGTTCGTTTTCTACGACCAGACCGGCTGGGGCAACTTCCACCAGGTCTATGCCACGCATCCGGAGGAGTTCACCGAGACTGGCTGGCAGCGCTACTTCGACCAGCAGACGATCGAGTTGATCCTCAGCATGGGGTCCGGCCGCAACCGCTAGTTCGGCGTCGCGCTGCAGCTCTTATGGAAGAACGCGGCAGACCTTCGGGTCCGCCGCGTTTTTCGCATCGGTTGGGGTCCGGCTCGTTCCTACCCGGCCTCGGCCTCGCCCGCTTCCGCCTCTTCCCGCTTCAGGCAGGCCTCCAGGCCCGCGAACAGCCTCTCGAAGTGCTCGGGCCGGTGCGCCGCTGTTGCGCATATTCGCAAACGGGCCTGGCCCGGCGATACGGCGGGGAAGACCACCGAGGAGGTGAACACGCCGTGGTCTTCCAGCAGCCACTTGGACCACAGGAAGGCGCGCCGATCCGGGCCCAGCATGATCGGGATGACCGGCGATTCGGCGGTCCCCGGGTTCAGGCCCAGACGCTGGAGCCCCTCGTCCAGGAGGCGGGTGTTCTCGCGCAGGCGCTCCATGTGCTCGGGCTCTTCGAGCAGCACGCGGATGGCCTCGAGGCACGCCGCGGAATTGGCCGGCGTGAGCGCGGCCGAGAAGATGTAGGGGTTGGAACCGTGCTGTAGGTAGATCTTGAGCAACTCGCTCCCCGCCGCGAAACCGCCCGAGGACGGCACGCCCTTGGAGAGCGAGCCGGTGTGGATGTCCACGCCGCGCGGGTCCACTCCCTGCGCCTCGCACACGCCCCGCCCGGTCTCGCCCACGGCGCCCAGGCTGTGCGCCTCGTCCACCAGCAGGAACGCGCCGTACTCCCGCTTCAGCCGGATGAGCTCCGCTATGGGTGCCTGGTCGCCGTCCATGCTGAACACCCCGTCCACCGCGATCAGAATGCGCTTGTAGCCCCGGTTGCGGGCCTGCCGGAGTCGCCGCTCCAGGTCCCCCATGTCGTTGTGGCGGAAGCGGCGCAACTCCGCGCCGGCGGTGCGCACTCCCTCCACGATGCTGGCGTGCGCGTACTGGTCGAGCAGCGCGATGTCTTCCGACGCGAAGAGAGAGGTAATGGAGGCCACGTTGGCGTCGTAGCCCGACGGGTAGACCGCCGCCGCCTCCTGGCCCAGGAAGTCGGCGAGTTCTCGCTCCAGCTCCAGGTGGAGAGCCAGCGTGCCCGTCAGGAGCCGGACTCCGCCGGTGGAGGTGCCGTACCGGTCGACCGCTTCCTTGACGGCCACCTGCACCCTGGGGTGCCCGATGAGCCCCAGGTAGCTGTACGTGGAGAACATCACGATCGGCTCGCCGAGCGCGGCCGAGTCGGGCCCCGCCATGCGATCCAGCGGCAACTGGAACGTGTAGATGTCATCGACCAGCCCGACCTCGAAGCGCTCGAACCAGCGGCGCGCGCCGGGGCAGTCCAGCAGCGAGCCTTCCTGGATCAGGTCGTCGGCGGTAAAGCGCGAAAACAGCCCGCCAAACGGAGCGCTCGTATAGTCGTGGAGCGCTCCACTAATTGGGGCGGAAGACGACTTTGATAGAGCCGCGTCCGCGCTTGTCGAGGGCGGTGTCGAGGGCGTCACGGTAGTCCTCCAGGCCGAATTCGTGCGTGACCAGGTCCAGGTCGTTCAATCCTCCCTCGCGCATCAGCTCGAGGGCGATGTCGTATATGTCTCTCCTCTGACCGCGGAAGGGCGCGTCGCCGTAAGCGATGACCCCCGCGATCGTCAGTTGCCGGTACCACACCCGCGTCCAATCCGCGGTCACCTTGGCGGCGCCACCCACCAGCACCAGGCGTCCGCCCTCGCGCGTGAGCGTCAGCGCCTCGCCGACGGTGCGCTGGCTGCCCACCGTGTCGAACACGAGCGACGGTCCGCCCTCCACGAAGTCGGGCGCCATGCTCGGCTCGAACACCCTCGCGCCGGGGAGGCTCGCGGCCCACTTCAGCGCGTCGTCGCCGCCGCGCAGGAGCACATCCGCGCCGGCGGCTTCAGCCATGCGCCGCTGCGCGTCGTAGCGAGCCGTAGCGGCTATCGTGCCCCCGTACCCGACCAGCCGCAGCGCACGGATCGTCAGGAGGCCGATCGTGCCGGCCCCGATCACGAGCGCGACGTCGTCCGTACGCGGCGGGTGCAGCAACACCGGGCGCAGCGCCGAGGCGAACGGATCGGTCAAGACCGCCACGCGGTCGTCGAGCTCGCCGGCCTCATGGAGCTGCGATCGGTGGGCCACGAACGAGCCCGCCCAGCCCCCTCCAACGACCGGATTGTAGCCGGCCATGGGCCCCACACCCAGGTCGCCTTCCACCGTGCGCCTGCACAGCCCCCGTTCGCCTCGCAGGCAGGCCGCGCAAGGGTCGAGCCCGCGCTGCTCGCACGCGAGCATCGGGTTCACGACCACGCGGTCCCCGACGCGCCAGTCGCCCACGTCCCCCGCCACCTCCGCGACGGTGCCGACGTTCTCGTGCCCGAAGGTGAACGGGAACGCGCCGAAGGGCTCCAGCGTGAACGAATCGTGCGCGGTGACCGCCGACAGGTCGCTGCCGCAGATTCCGCTTACGACGGTTCGTACGCGCACCCAGCCCGGGCCCGGAAGCGCCGGGGGATCCACGTCATCCAGCCGGGTACAGCCCAGGCTCCCCACGGCCGCGGACGGTCGGCGCTTGGCCACCATCCGCGTAGCGATGTACCGCAGGGGATTGTAGTGGAAGCGAATCGCCTGCAAGCGCACCGTCCACTCGGTTGTCGCGGCGCTTTTCGCCCGTCCGTGGGCGTCGCCGGGGGAGACACGAATCGCGCAAAGCTAGCGCCGAAGTTGGTTCGGTACAAGCGTGTTACGGGTGTCGCCACCCATGCGCCGACGCTATCATCCGCGCATGAATCAGCCACCCGACCCGGGCGCCGAGACGGGCATGAACCGGCGTGGTTTCCTGCGCGCCACCGCCGGCGGTGGCGCCGCCATCGCGCTCGCCGGAGCGCTGCCCCCGGGCACGCTGGAGGCGTACCCCGCGGCGCAGCAAGATGGGACGCGGCTGCGGGCGCTCTCGGCCAAGCAGTACGCCGTGGCGCGGGCGGCGGCGGAGGCTCTCCTGGTGGACGTCCCGGTCGAGCCGGCGCTGGTCGCGCGCGCGGTCGACGCGGACCTGGCCGCGGTCGGCGACCCGATCCGGGCCGACATGCGGACGGTCCTCACTCTGCTGGAACACCTCACGCCGCTGAGCGGCCACCTGCGTCGTTTCACGTCGCTGAACCTGGAGGATCGCCGCGCCTACTTGCTCGATTGGGCGCGGAGCCGCCTCAACCTGCGCCGGGCGGCGTTCCAGGCCACGCGCGGCTTCCTCTTCTTCAATACCTATCTGCGCGAGGAGACCTGGGCCGTCACGGGCTTCGAGGGTCCGTGGCCCGAGCGCTTCTCCTTCCCGGTACCGCCGGTGGACTTCGGAGAGATCGCGTGATCATCCAGGGCACCCACCGTACCGGTGAGATCCGCGACCGGGCCGATGTGATCGTGATCGGCACCGGAGCCGGCGGTGGCACGCTCGCGGACTTCCTGTCGGAGCGCGGGTGGGACGTGGTCATGCTGGAGAAGGGAGGGTTCTTCCGGGCCGAAGATTTCAGCCAGCGGGAGAACGAGGCGATGGCCGATTTCAACGGCCGCCGCGGGCTCGATTCCACCGTGGACAACGCCTACTTCCTGAACTACGCCGAATGCGTGGGCGGCTGTACGGTGCACTACTGGGGCGACTCGTTCCGCGCGCCGGCGGACCGCCTGGACGTGTGGAGGGGGCTCGGCATCGACTGGATGACGGTCGCGGACCTGGCGCCCCATTTCGACGCGATCGAGGAGGACCTCGGCATACACATCTGCGAGGAGCGCCTGTTCAACGAGAACAACCGTCTGGTGCGCCAGGGTTGCGAGGAACTGGGCGTAGAGGGTGGCGCGGTTCCCACCGCGCGGGTGGACTGCATCGGCTGCGGGTGGACGCAGTACGGCTGCGCCTACAACCGCAAGAGTTCGCAGCTCATCACCACGATCCCCCGGGTCTCCATCCGGGGCGGTCGCGTCTACAGCGACGCGCGCGCGGATCGGCTGATCGTCGAGGGCGGCCGGGTGCGGGGCGTGGAGGGTGCGCTGCTGAGTCGGGACACCGACGAGCCGCGCGGAACCTTCCGCGTGGACGCCGACCTGGTGGTGGTGGCGGGCGGGGCCATCGGGTCAGCCGAATTCCTGCTTCGCAACGTGCAGGATCCCACGGTGGGGAAGCGGCTCTACATGAACCCGCACTATTTCGTGTACGGCGACTTCGGGCGCGAGATCGACAACGTCACCGGTATCCCCTGTGCGTACGAAGTGAGCCAGTTCCGGGAGCTGCATACGGACGCTACGGGCGGCTATCAGGGCGGCGGCTATACGATGCTCTGCAACCACCAGTCGCCGGGGGTGACCGCGGCGACGCTGAGCGAGATCGGCGCGGCGCACCGCGAGCGGATCGGCAAGTATCGCCAGCTCGGCTCGTTGATGTCGGTCATCGACGAGACCAACCCCGGCCGCATCTGGGTGGACGACGACGGCCACCGGCGCAGCTGGCACCGCGTGCGCGGAGTCGACGTCCACAAGGCCGTGGACTACATGAGGAACGCCGCGCGCATCCTTTTGGCGGCCGGCGCGCGTGAGGTGTGGATACCAGATGTGTGGGGCACCGTGGTGCGCGCAGAGGACGAGGTCGAGCGGAATATCGGCATCCGGTCCGTCATGCCCAACGCCCAGTTCGCTGCTGGCAGCCACTTTCTGGGAACGGCGCCGATCGGCGCGGACCCCCAGGACTCCTTCGCGGACCCCAACGGCGAGTCGCATCGCCTGAGGGGCCTGTATGTGGCGGACGGAGCGGCGGTGCCGGGCAGCGTATCGAAGGATCCCTCGCTCACCATCATGGCGGTCGCCCGGCGCATAGCCGAGGGGATGCACGAGCGCGAGGGGGCCAAAGGGGCCTGAGCGAGCCGGGAGTCCACTAGGCGTCCGGCGGCCCGTGCTCGAGGTACTGGCTGAGCCTGCCCAGATCGATGTTGCCGCCGCTCACCGTGACCGCCACCCTGCCACCCGGGGGCAGGTCGACCTTGCCGGCGAGCACCGCCGCGACCGCGGCGGCGCCCGCGGGCTCCGCGAGCAGCTTCGCCCGCTGAAGCAGGAAGCGCATCCCTTCCACGATTTCTTCGTCGTCGACCAGCACCATGTCGTCCACGTACGCCCGCAGGTGCTCGAGCACGAGGTCTCCGCTCGTCGGCGTGGCGAGCCCGTCGGCTATGGTGGTGACGGCATCGAGGAAGTGGGCGCTGCCCTGGCGCAGGCCGGCGGCCACGCACGCGGCGCCCGTGGGCTCGACCCCGATCACGCGCGTTCCGGGGCGCAGAGACTTCACGGCGGTCGCGATGCCCGCAATGAGGCCGCCGCCGCCGACGCACACCACGATGGCGTCGACGTCCGGCAGGTCCTCCAGAATCTCCAGCCCCACCGACCCCTGGCCGGCGATGATGTGCGGATCGTCGAAGGGGTGGACGTAGACGAGGCCGCGTTCACGGCTCAGCTCGTCGGCCTTGTCGAAGGCGTCGTAAACGGTGCCGTGGAGCACCACTTCCGCGCCGTAGCCGCGGCTCGCTTCCACCTTGGCGCGCGGCGCGGTTTCGGGCATGACGACCGTGGCTCGAACGCCGGCGGCGCTGGCGGCGTAGGCGACGGCTTGCGCATGGTTCCCCGCCGAAACCGCGACCAGGCCCCGCGCGCGCTCGGCGGCGTTCAGGTGGGAGACGCGCACCGTGGCGCCGCGGGTCTTGAAGGATCCGGTGCGCTGCAGGTTCTCCGCCTTCAGGTAGGCATCTACCCCGGCGCGCTCACCCAGCGTGGTCGAGCGAAGAAGCGGCGTGCGGCCGAGCGCTCCGTAGACCACCTCGCGAGCGGCTCTGATGTCCTCCAGGTCGACCACTTCGCCTCCCCGCCGTCAGTCTTCGGCGGAACTCACGACCCACTCGCACGCGTCGTCTCCGCGTTTCACGCAGCGCTCGTGGGTTACGCCCTGGTGGTCCCGCAGATACGTCCTGGCCAGCTCGTCCAGGGCGCCAGTAACCACCGCGCAGCCGGTACCCAGGTCGTCGGCCGCCGCGGTGAACGGGGACGGCGACCGAACCACCAACGGCCGCTCTACCTTGAACCGCCCGCCGGGCGTGCCCACCGGCCTCAGCAGGGACCTCGCCGCGCGCCGTGCGGCGATGCGTCGGAGAAAGGACGGCAGTCCGGGGCCGACTCGAAACCGCGGCAGCGAGCGCCGCGCGAACGCGACCCCGGCCTCGCGGAGCACGTTGCGTGCGTCGGGCCGGCGGATTACGAGCCGAAAGAGGTCGACCACCTCCTCCACCGGTACGCGTTTCCCGTCTCGGGCCGCTGCCTCGTAACCCGTGATGCGCCGTGCCACCACGTCGCTCAAGCCGAAGCGGCGTGGCAGGCTGGCGGGGAGATCCTCGTTCTCGAGGATCTCCTCGGGCAGATCGATGGCGCGCACGGTCTCCAGCAGCACGAGCGGAAGCCGAGCCGCGATAGTGCCGTCGAGGCGCGCGGAAGGGTCGGTGGTCATTCTTGCAGGTCGCCGAATCGTCGGAGCGATCCGCACGGGATCGCGAGCGGCAAAGTGGGGGCGCGAGCGACGCGCGGCAACGGAGCCATCGCTCACCCGGTTCCGTGGGTGGCCCGATTCCGCCGCCACAGGCTAGGTTTGTCCCATGCGCAGATACCCCCCTTTCGATCCGCCCGAGTACGTGGATTGGGAGCCCGATCCCGCGCTGACCCTGGCGTACGGACGGGCGCTCGACGAGAACCCGTCGCGCCGGTCCGTGATCTCCGCGCTGGAGCCGCAGGAGTTCCTGGACCTGTACGCCGGCATGGTGCGCAATCGCACCCACGACACCGAGTTGAAGCGCTGGGTGCGGCGCGGCGTCATCTCCAAGGCGTGGCTGGGGACGGGTGAGGAAGCGGTGACGGTGGGCGCCGTGCACGCGCTGGATCGCGAGCGCGATGTCGTCGCTCCGATGATCCGCAACGCCGGCGCGTGCCACGAGATGGGCATGCGCCTGGAGGATCTCTTCGCCGGCTACCTGGGCACCGCGGACGGGCCCAACGGGGGGCGCGACCTGCACGTGGGATCGGCCGCCAGTGGGGTGCTGCAGCCGATCTCGCACGTGGGCGACATGGTCCCCGTCATGACCGGTGTCGCGCTGGCGTTCCGCAATCGCGCAGATCCGCGAGTGGCGCTGACGTGGATCGGCGACGGCGCGACCAAGACCGCGACAGTTCACGAGGGGCTCAACCTGGCGGCGGTGCAGGCCGTGCCGGCCGTGTTCATCATCCAGAACAACCAGGTCGCCCTGGGGACCCGAGTCGATCAGCACCACGCCGGTGACTTCGACGCGTGGCCGCGCATGTACGGCATGGCGGGCGACCGGGTGGACGGCAACAACGTGCTGGACGTGCTGGCGGCCACGCGCGTGGCCGCCGACCGCGCACGCGCGGGAGGAGGCCCGACGATCATCGTGGCCGACACCTTCCGCATGGGCGGGCACGCCACCCACGACGAGGCAGAGGCGCGGCGTACTTTTCCCGCCGAGCTGTTCCGCGAGTGGGGCAAGCGCGACCCCATCGGCCTCTACGAGCAGTGGCTCGTGGGACGGGGCGTGCCGAGGCAGAGACTGGAGGCGATCGAGGAAGAGGTGACCCAGGAAGTGGCGCGCGCCGCCGAGCGTGCGTTGGAGAACAGGGACGCGCGCATGCCCGAGGGCCCCGCGGCGGAATTCGACGGCTTCAGCGCCGGCGTGCGCCAGCCGGGACTCGCGCACCGCACGGACTTCTCCAACGGTACACTCTAGCCCCCGGCGGCCGCATCGAGCGCGTCGAACAGTCCCCACAGCGCCCCCAGGGTCAGCCCCCAGACCGTGTGTCGCCCGTGTCGGATGGCCGGGAACGTGCGCGCTTCGGGGCCGGTCCCGTGGACGATCTCGGTAGCCGAGGCCTCCGCTCTCAGGTCGGCCACGGGGGCCCAGAAGGCCTCCTGCACCTCGCGCGGATCCGGCCGCAGCCGCAGATCCGGTGGCACCGCGACCACGAAGGGGGCGATGACGATGGAGGGCAACCGGCGCGCTGAAGGCGCCATTTCGTGAAGGGCGCCGAGGGGCCGTCCGAGTCGGGACACGTTGGCTCCCAGTTCTTCATCCGATTCGCGGAGGGCCGTCTCCAGCAGCGTGCTGTCGGCCGATTCGCGCCTCCCACCGGGGAACGCGATGTGCCCGGACCAGGGGTCGCCCGCCATCTCGGCGCGATGGATCAGCAGGAGCTCCAGGGACGGAGTAGCTCGCAGCAGCAGCGCCACGGCGGCCTCTGTGGTCCCATCCGGTCTGTGCACGGTCCGCGCGGGCCGGTCCTGAAGGGTGGCGCGCAGGGCCTCGATAAGCTGCGACATGGCGCCAGACTACCCGAGCCCTCGGCGGGGAGCAAACTCGCCGCGGGCCGTGTAGGACGGATCATGACTACCGGCGGCGCGAAGGCGGAAAGACGGCGCAGGATCTTCGAGCGCGACGGCTACCGGTGCGTCTACTGTGGGCGGCCATACGAGGAGAGCCAACTGAGCGTGGACCACGTGGAGCCGCGGCAAAGGGGTGGCGATCACTCCGACGGCAACCTCGTTACCGCCTGCCTGACCTGTAATCGGGGCAAGGCCGGCAGACCGGCCTGGGCTTACCTGGAGTCGGACGCAATGGCCCGTGAGAACTTCCTTCGCAGCGCTCGCTGGGTCTGGCCGCGCCACCGCAGGGCGGTAATCGAGGCCGCCCGAAGCGCCTCCGAGCGCGCCGCCGCCGAGCGAGCGCGGGCGCCATGAGCGCGCCGCGGAAGGGCTGGGTTACGGCCTCCCTCACGGCCCTACTCGTGGGCGGGTGCGGGCCGCAGGAGGCGCCGAGTCCCCCGATCGATGCGGCCGCGGAGGTGGGCCTTGGTGCGGCCAAGGCGTCGCGCTGGGTGCGCGCGGCGCGTCGGGGCGGGCAGCTGTCCGACTCTCGCTTGATCGGCGTCGGATACCTCGAGCGCGCACGCCTGGGGCTGGGATCGCCATTCCGACTCGCCGAGTTCGCGCTGACGGATCCGCGCGTCACGGAGGCCGATCGCCGGCCGGTGGCGGCGTCGATCCTGCAGCGGACGTTGCGCCGACAGATCTACGCGATCGACTCACGGGTGCTGGACGGAGCCGAGGTCCTCATGGGCCGCCGCGAAGTGCGGCCCGGGTCCGATCACGTCCGGCTGATCGAGCGCACCATCCGGGAAGCCGAGGATCCTCGCGCGGGTGAGCTGGCGGTGCGTGTCGCCTATGCGCTGGCCGGAGCCGAGGGCGTCGTCAAGCGATCGGCCGTCCGCAACGCCATCCGTGTGGCGGCGCTTCTGCGGGACCGGGAGCTGGCCAGACGAGACGCCCTGGCGTTGCTGGCCGCGGCGGAGGAGAGCGGCGAGTCCGCGTTGACGATCCTGCCGGCTTGGCGCGCCGACGGCGGTGCGCGAGTGGAGGAGCCGCTCAGCCAGCCCCCCACGCCCGCGCTGGAGTCGGAGGGACTGCGCCTGGCGGCGCTGTTGGTGGACGCCGTCCGTAACCTCGCCGGGCCGGGCGCGACCCGGGGGATTGCCGGAGAGCGGTCTTCCAGGCCGTTGCTCGCTGCGGCAGCCGCGACGCGCCTGGCTGCCCTTGCGAACCGTCACCACGCGCCACCGCGCCCGGCGATCTCTCTCGCCCTGGAATCCCACGCCACCGTTCTGCGCAGCGGCGTGGGGTTCGGAGCGCACGGGCGCGTGGCCGCGCGGCGGTTCCTGAGCCGGGCCACGACCGAGGAGGCGCTCGCGGCCGAGTTGGTACTGCTCAACGCCCGCACCGCGGACCATCCGGTGGGCAACGCGGTCGCTCTGTGGTCCGCTGTCGGCACGCGAGCGTTCGCCCAGGAGCGACCGTGGTTCCCGGGCTCGCCGGCGCCTCTGCAGGCTGACTTGGCCGAGCGTCATGGGATCGCCGGCGTGACGTTCGACGCCAGCGTGGCCGAGGCGTGGAGGCCGTACTACCTGGCCGTCCTCGACGTGGCGGTGTCCGACCTGCGGCGCGTGATGCCCACCCTGCGGCTGGACGGCCTGCGCATCCACGTCGGCGCGGCGGAGCGCACCGGCCCCCTCGCGCTGCACGACCCCGGGGAGCGCCGCCTTTATCTCCCGCCCCTCACCGGAGCCGGGACGCTGGCGCACGAGATCGCGCACGACCTGGACTGGCAGGTGGCACTGCGCCGTTACCACGTCCGGGGCGATTACGGCACCGATCGATCCGTGCGGGGCGCGGGCGACTCGTTCGCGACCTCGGTGCGCGGGCTCGCGGCTGCAGCCTCCAGCGCCGCCGCCGCGCCTGCCGACGGCAGCCACTGGGCGAGACCCGCCGAAGTGTTTGCCCGGGGAATCGACTGGTTCAGTGTCGTGGCGCTCGGCCACGAGGGTCGCATGAACGGGTACCTGTCGTCCGTGCAGGACGACGTCCTGACCGGGTACGGCACGGTCCCGCCCCCCGACGTCAGCGGGAAGGCTGGAGGCGCGCTGGTAGCGATCCTGGACGACATCGCGCCGGTGTACGCGGAGACACGCGAGTGGTTCCTGTCCGGATTCGGGCCGGGCCGAGCCCATACCGCCATGGACCTCTTGAGGCTGGCTCTGGCGGACCCCCGCGACGCCCGCTTCCCCGAGGGCGCCGCGGCGCGGCGCGGCCCGCGCCGCCTGCGCACCGCGCTGCGCGGCTACGAGCTCGCCGCGGACGCGCTGGACGCGTGGATCTGCCTGGCGCCTGGCGCGGCCTACGGCGACGCCCGCGCCGGCGCGCGACGCGAGCTCATCCGCCAGGCGGCGCGGTCGGTCGCGCGGGGACTCGCTCTGGAGCGGGGCCGGGCGCTGGCGGGGGACGCGGGCCGCCGGTGGCTCGCGCGCAGGCTGTACGGTAGGAGGTGGCGCGAGGAACCCGTCCCCGAGGAGGTCCGCCCGGAACTGGAGGCCCTGCTCGAAGAGCTCGAGACCGTGGAGCGGGCGTTGCGGGTGCTCGACCCGGACAGCGGTTTTCGCTTGAGTCAGCCGCCGGACGCGTGCGGCGGGGCGCCGGCGATCAACTAGTGGGCTGTAACAGACCACCAGACAGCGCGCGTCGTCGACGCGCGGTTACACGCCCGTGGCGTCCGCCCCCCAAATGAGCTTGTGCAACTGCAATTGCAGGCGCACGGGGAGTTGGTCCTCCAGGATCCAGCCGGCCAGGTCCGCCCACTCCACGGCGCCCCAGGCTGGTGCCATGAGCAGCGCGCGGAGTTGGCCGGACCGCACGCGCTCGTCCAACCCGCGGACAGCGATCGTCTCACGAGCCCACTCGTAGTCGACGCGGTCGGCCACGACGAATTTGACCTCGTCGCGTCCGGTGAGCTTGTCGATGTTCGACCAGAGGTTTCGGTGGCTCTCTCCCGACCCAGGACACTTGAGGTCCATGATCTTGTGGGCTCGGGGGTCGAGCGGGCCGACATCCAATGCGCCGGACGTCTCGACGAGTACGGTGAAGCCGGCGTCCAGGAGGAGCGTGCACAGCCGAAACGCTCCCGGGTGGACCAAGGGTTCGCCGCCGGTCACCTCCACGAGCGGCGTGCCGATCGACCGCGCGCGCTCCACGATGGCCCTCAGGGTCATTCGCTCGCCGCCGTGGAACGCGTACTCGGTGTCGCACCACACGCACCGGAGCGGGCATCCCGTAAGGCGGATGAACGTGCACGGCAGCCCCGCCCACGTGCCCTCTCCCTGGATGGAGTGGAAGATCTCGGTGACGCGCAGTAAATCCGATCTTGCGGCGGCCGAATCCGTCGGGGCGGCACCCTCGCTCACGCCGTCGGCTTCCTCCCTCTCGACCCGTTCCCGCGCAGGAAGCCGAGCGGGGATTCGCGCACGATGCTGTCGACCACGAACAGGAGATTCGCCGGTCTCTCGGCCATGCGGCGCATGAAATAGGGATACCACGCTTCGCCGAACGGTACGTATATGCGCAGGTGGTACCCCTCGTCCACGAGCTGCCTCTGGATGTCCCTGCGGACTCCATATAGCATCTGGAACTCGAAGCGATCGCGGTCGATGCGGTGGTCCCGGGCGAAGCGCTTGGTGGCCTGGATCATCGCCTCATCGTGCGTGGCGATCCCGGGATAGTTCCCGTCCGTGAGCAGCGCCTCCATGCAGCGGACGAAGTTGGCGTCCACGTCGGTCTTGTCCGGGTACGCGACCTCCTCCGGCTCCTTGTAGGCGCCCTTGCACAGCCGCACCCTCGCCCCCAGGCGATTCGCCTTCGCGACGTCCTCTTCCGTGCGGTAGAGGTACGATTGCAGCACCACTCCCACGTTGCGGCGGCCCTCGTTCCAGCGCTCCACGAAGAAGTCCAGGGTCTGCTGAGTGTACTCCGCCGACTCCATGTCGAAGCGGATGAACAGGTCGCGCTCTGCGGCCGCGTCGAGCAGGGGATTCACCACCTCCAGGAGAAACGTATCGTCGATGTCCTGCCCCAGCTGCGTGAGCTTGACGCTCACGTTGGCGTCCAGCTCTTCCCGGCCGATCGCGCTCACCACGGCGCCGATCGTCGCTCCCGCGGCGTGCGCTTTCTCGGCGCTGTTGACGGACTCGCCCAGATAGTCCAGGGAGACGTGCATGCCGCCCTCGTTCAGCGCCCGGGCCGCGGCGAGCGCGTCCTCGACGGTCTCTCCGGCGACGAACCGACGGGCGACGGATCGAGCGAACGGCGCGTCCGTCGCGATGCGGCGTCCGAGCGAACTCTCGCTCAACGCGAGCAGGACGTCCTTCAGCATGCTTCGTCTCCAAGGTCCTCCGCTCTGCGCCGGATGGCGGCGTCCAGCTCCGCGCGAATCTCGAACAAGGTCCAGCCCTCGGCCGACGCGCGCGCCTCGGCCGCGCTTCTTCCGGAGGCCACGTCGCGTGATTCCACGTGGCCCATGATGCCCGCGCCGGTCGCCGCCCAGCGCGGAAACACGAAGAACGAGGCGTACGGTCGGCTCGGGTCGTCGGTCTCCTCGACGTCGACCTCCACCGTGTAGGCGTGGCCATCGACCCCCTCGAACGCCGGCGGACGCTCGTGCTCGCGACGATACCCGGCGAGCGTGGCATCGGCCGCCTCGCCGGTGGCGCGCTTGGTCGCGCGCAGCGTGTCGATCAGATCCGGCGCGGACCCGTTTCCTTCGTGATGAGTCATTGCCAGGAAATGTCCCATGAGCGCGAGCCGCGCACAACCGGCTAGCGGCGTGCGCTCCGGGGGCATAGGGTTGGCGGTGGTTCGAGGGGAGTGGCCCCGGGACCAATCACGAGAAGCCCAACCGATGCGAATGCGAGCGGCGCTCTTCTACGAGCACGGCGGCCCGGAGATGCTCCGGATAGAAGAGGTAGAGGTGCCCCAGCCCGGCCCCGGGGAGGTGCGCCTGCGGGTGCGCGCGGTGGCGCTGAACCACCTGGACCTCTGGGTCCGGCGCGGACTCCCGATCGATATCGAGATGCCGCACATCGGCGGCTCGGACATCGCGGGAGAGGTGGACGACGTGGGGCCGGTGGTGTTCGGCGTGAAGCCGGGCCAGAGGGCCGTGGTGAATCCGTCCTTGTGGTGCGGCGAGTGCGAGTGGTGCGCCCGCGGAGAACACAGCCTGTGCGTCCGCTACCGGATCATCGGCGAGCACGTGCGGGGCGGCGCCGCGGAGTTCGTGGTGGTGCCCGCGCGCAACGTCTACCCGATCTCGGATGGCGTGGCCTTCGAGCGGGCCGCGGCGGCGCCCCTAGCGTTCATGACGGCGTGGCGCGCCCTCATCACCCAGGGCCGGTTGCGGCCGGGCGACACGGTCCTGATCACCGGGGCGTCCGGTGGGGTCGCGACCGCGGCCGTTCAGATCGCGCGTTTCGCGGGCGCCCGCGTGCTCGCGCTGACGTCCACGCCCTACCTGGATCGCGTGCGGCAACTCGGCGCGCACGTGGTCTACGACCGCTCCGACGAGGAGTGGTCTCGATCCGTCTGGCGTGAGACGGGCAAGCGCGGCGTGGATGTGATACTGGACTCCTCGGGCTCGACGATCTTCGGACCCTGCGTCCGGTCGCTGGCCCGCGGCGGCAGGATGATCGTATACGGCGCCACGACCGGCCCCACCGGCGAGCTCGATCTGCGGCTGCTGTTCTGGAAGCAGGCGCATGTCGTGGGCTCCACGATGGCAAACCACGCCGAATTCCTGAAGGTCATGGACCTGGTCTTCTCGGGCGAATTCGACCCCGTGGTGGACAGCGTGCGGCCGCTGTCGGAGATCCGCGAAGCCCACGCACGGCTGGAGTCGGGCGAGGCCTTCGGCAAGATCGTCCTCGTGCCCTGAGTCGGACCGATGACGATAGGCCCATTGGCGGTCCTGGCGGCGGTCCTCATCGGAGTCGCGGTCGTGGGGTTCGTGATTCGAACCCTGCTCACGCTCGCGAAGATCGCGCTGGTAGTGGGCGCGGTCCTGTTGGCGCTGAGCTTTTTCGCCTGAGGGCCTAGCGTACCGTTGCAGAAGTCCCGTAGGCATTCGGCTCGCGCTGCATCCCGCGGATGCGGCGTTGGAACTCCTTGCCGTAGCGACGGCTACGGCGCGTCGTTCCGCCTTGCCCCGCGGGCGCATCACGCGCCTCGGTGCACACGGGACTTCCGCGCCGGCACACTAGCGCTCCCAGCGCCCCGAATCGCGCTCCCGGTACTTCTCGAGCACGCGGCGTAGCGCGTCGTCCAGGTCGATGCCTTGCTCGTTGGCGAGAGCCATCAGCACGAACAGCACGTCTCCCAGCTCGAGCGCGAGGTCTCCGTCCGGCTCGTCCGCGCGCTTCCTTTTCGGGCCGTGGCGGTGGTTTACCTCGCGGGCGAGTTCGCCCACTTCCTCGATCAGGCGCGCCAGGTTCGCCAGGGGCGGCCAGTATCCCTCCCGGAACTGGCCGATCCACGCGTCTACCTCGCGCTGCGCCTCCGCCAGAGTGAGCTCCGGGGGCTGGGTGGTCGTCATGGCGACCAACGTACCCGGCCCGAGGGGGCGCGGCCACCGCCAGGAGCCGAGGCCGCGAGTGTCGCCGCCGCGGCCCGTGGAGCCTAGCTTCCGGGCACCATGGAACCCCTCATCGCGTCCCTGCCCTGGGCAGCTCTGTGTGTGTGGGCCCTGCTGCGGCTGGTGCCCAGTCCGCGGCTTGGCGCGTTCCCCGCGCGGGGATTCGGATCGGGCTCGCCGACCGTCACCGTGGTGGTGCCGACGCTGAACGCGGGGCACGACATCGGTCCCTGTCTGGGGACGCTGCTCGCGGCTCGCTATCCGAACCTGGAGATCATCGTCGCCGACCAGTCGAGCAGCGACGGCACCCTCGAGGTCGCGCGCGCCGTCGCGGAGCGCTCGCACCGGGTGCGGGTGCTCGGCGTGGGCACCCCGCGGGAGGGCTGGCGGTCGCGGGCCTGGGCCTGCCGGGAGGGCGCGCGCGCGGGCGCCGGTGAGTTGCTGCTGTTCTCGGACCCCGACACGCGCCACCATCCGGAGGCGCTCGCTCGCGCGGTAGCGGCGCTCGAGGAGGGGGAGGCCGCGGCCCTGAGCCTGCTCCCGAGGCACGAGTTGGAGACGCTGCTCGAGCGCGTGCTGGCGCCGGCTCTGCTAGCCAGAGGCGAGCTGGCTTATCTGAACGCCAGGCTGGTCAACCGGGTGCGCGACGCGCGTAGCGTGCTCGTGAATCCCGGCTTCCTGCTCGTGCGGCGCGCGGCCTACCTGAACGCCGGCGGACACGAGGCCGCGCGCGCCGATGCGACCGCCGATACGAGCGTGGCCAGACGCGTGCTCGAGGGAGGAGGCGTCGTGCGCCTGCTGCACGGAGAGCGATTCCTGTCCAGCCGGGCGTTCGGCGCTCGACGCGAGCGTAAGCCCGGGCCCGTCGGCGCGCTGGCGGCGGGCGCCCGCACCGCCCGGAGGTCCTCCGGTCCCGTGGGCTCTTGGCTGGGCTCGGCGTTGACGCTGGCGCTCTGGGTGATCCCGCCCCTGGCGCTGGCGCTGGCGTGGGGAGGGGCCGTCGGCCGCTGGGGCCTGTATGCCACCGGCCTGTCGCTGCTGTTCTGGGTCCTCACCTACGCGCGTCACGCGCAGCCCATTCTGTTCGCGCTGACCTACCCCGTGGGCGCGCTGGCGACGGCGGCGCTGGAGGCTCGCGCGAACCCGGACCCGACGTGAGGGGGGAGGCGGCCGGCTACGATCCCGTGGACCTGGCCCAACGCCTCAAGCGCAGGGCCGCCACGGAGGGGTGTGAGTCCGCCGGCGTGTGCCGGCTCCGGCCGAGCGACCACGGGGATCTGCTCGAGCGTTGGCTGGCCGACGGACTGCACGGCGACATGGCCTACCTGGAGCGCGACGATGCGGTCGCACGGCGCCTCGACCCGCGAGCGCGTGACCAGCGGCTGCGCTCGGCGCTCGTGATCGCGGATTCCTACGGCGCGGGGGACCTGGTCGACCCCGCGGATAGGGAGCGCGCGACCATCGCCCGCTACGCCCGCGGGCGCGACTACCACCGGGTAGTCAAGGGAAGGCTCCGGCGTCTGCTGCGCTGGCTGGAGGGCGAGGTGGGGCGACCGTTGCCGGCGGCGCGCGCGTGCGTGGACACGAGCCCGGTGCTGGAACGCGAGCTGGCGCGCACGGCGGGCCTGGGCTGGTTCGGCCGCAATACCATGCTGATTCACCCGCGCCGCGGCTCGTACTTCTTCCTGGGCGTTCTCTTGACTGAGCTCGAACTCGCCCCCGATGAGCCCTTCACGGCAGACCACTGCGGCACGTGTCGGGCGTGCCTGGACGCATGCCCGACGGACGCGCTCCTGGGTCGCGACTCGGCCGGGGCGCCCGTGATGGACGCGCGGCGCTGCATCTCCTACCTCACGATCGAGCACCGCGGGCCGATCCCGGCGGAGCTGCGGCCGGCGATCGGAAACCGCGTTTTCGGCTGCGATATCTGTCAGGAGGTGTGTCCGTTCAACGTTCGTTTCGCGACGTCCGAGGGGGACCCCGCCTACGCGGCGCGCGGGCCCGGCGAGGCGCCGGCGGGTGTCGCGCCGGTTGGATCGACGGGCGCGGCGCACCCCGGCACCGACGCGCCGGCGCTCTTGGACCTGCTGAGAATGAGCGAGGAGGAATGGGACGAATTCTCGCGCGGCTCGGCGATCAGGCGCGCCGGGTACGTGGGCTTCAGGCGTAACGTGGTCGTGGCGATCGGCAACTGGTTGGCCGGGCCCGGACCGCCCGACGACGAAGCCGTGCGCCTGCTGGGCGACGCGCTGGAGGACGAGGAGCCGCTCGTGCGCGAACACGCCGCGTGGGCGCTGGAGCGCGCCGCGGAGCGCCGGTTGCCTGTGGCGATTCTCCCCACCGAGGACGGGACTCCTCCCCACTGACCGGGGCCGCGTCGCGGCGCATTCTCTGTAGAGGATGCCCCGTTACAGGTGAGAATCATGCCCACCTCGTCCGCGAGACCAGCGCCCCCGCCGGAGCCGCCGCCGGGTCAGCCGTCGCCCTTCGAAGAGGCCCCTTTTCTGGTCATCTGGGAGACGACGAGATCCTGCGACCTGGCCTGCAAGCACTGCCGCGCGGAAGCCTGTCCCATCAGGGAGCCCGACGAGCTGAGCACCTTCGAGGCGAAGAAGATGCTCGATGAGGTGCGCGAGTTCGGCCCCATCGTATTCGTCTTCAGCGGGGGTGACTGCCTCAAGCGTCCGGACATCTTCGAGCTGACCGCGCACGCGGCGAACCTGGGGCTGCGCGTCGCCGCCACGCCGGCGGCCACGCCGCTCGCCGATCGGGAGCGCCTCGAGCGATTCCGCGACGCGGGCCTGGCTCGCCTGGCCGTCAGCATCGACTCCGCGTCCGACGCCATCCACGACGACTTTCGCGGCGTGCCCGGCGCCTGGGACCAGGCCGTGCGCGTGCTGGAGGAAGCTCGGGACGCGGGCCTGTCCACGCAGATCAACACCGTCGTCGCGCACCACAACTTCGACGACCTGGAGGCCATGGCGGCCCTGGCCGAGCGCCTCGGCATCGTCTTCTGGGAGGTGTTCTTCCTCGTACCCGTCGGCCGCGCGCGGCCCGAAGATGTGGTCGGCGCGGACGCCTTCGAGCGGACTCTGCGATGGCTGCACCGACGGGGGGAGACGCTGCCCTTCGACGTGAAGGCGACGGCGGCGCCTCACTGCCACAGGGTCGCCTGGCAGGAGGCGGCAAAGGCGGACCGCGCCGCGCGGCGAGCCGGCTCGCCTCCGGGAGCCGTCAGTGCCACGCAGATGCCCGGCGCGAGGCGCTCCCGCCACGCGGGTCGAGTGCAGCGAGACGGCATAGGCCGTGCCCGCGGCGTCAACGACGGCGACGGTTTCGTGTTCGTGGGCCGCAAGGGCGAGATCCAGCCTTCCGGCTTCCTTCCGATCACGGTTGGCAACGTGCGCCGGGATGGCCTCGCGCGGACGTACCGTGAGGCTCCGCTGATGCGTGCCCTGCGCGACCGCGACCGGCTCAAGGGGAAGTGCGCGGTGTGCGCCTTTCGCGGCATCTGCGGCGGCAGCCGCGCGCGCGCCTGGGCGATGACGGGCGACCCCACGGAGTCAGAGCCGTGCTGCGCGTACGTCCCGCCTCGCTACAAGGAGGCAGTGGCCCGCGGAGACGCCGAGCCGGTCGCGTCGTACTTCGCCCGGCGGCTCGCCCGGCTCCAAGCCTGAGTCGCCGTCCGGGCGCCGGGGCCGCGCACTCACAGCAACTTCAGGTACTCCAGCAGAGACCGCTTCTGCGTCTCGGAGAGGTGCGCGAACTCGCGGGAGTGGCCTCCGTTCGACTGACCCCTGATGCTCGTATCGTATACGAAGGGAGTCGACCAGGGCCGGTATCCTTCCGGGTAACGAAAGACGCCTTCGCGGTCGAGCACACCCGCCAGCCCCAGTCGATCGTAGTCCAGCATGTGGCCGCCCACTTCGAACCGTCCCGGTCGCAGCTCGGGATGCATGAGGTGCCAGAGGGTCGGAACCGAGGCGTTGTGCAGGTAGGGGGCCGTCGCCCAGAGGCCCGTCAGCGGCGGCGCCACGTAGCCACCGGTCGGCGCCGGATCCAGGTAGCGCGCGTAGTCCAGTTCCTCCAGGACCGCCAGCACGTCGGGTGAGGCGGATTGCCAGCGCACGGGGTCGGTGCCGATGTCGTCGCCGGCCACGAGCGCGTTCGGGAACTCAGTGAGCCTGCCCTCCAGCCCGGGGGCGTATGTGCCGTGGCACTCCGCGCACGCGCGATCGTAGACGGAACGGCCGCGGCGGGCGAGCGCCGAGTCGACCGGCCCCGGAAAGGGAGGAGGCCTGTAGTGGCGCAGGTACTCCATGATCTCGCGCACGCGCGGCACGGAGCGCTCGATCCGGCCTGCCCGGGCCCCCATGGCGGGCATCGCGAAGAACGCGGCGATGCGCGTGAGTCCGTCCAGGTGACGGGCGTCTACTTCGTCGGGCGTCATGGCCGCGAAGCGAGGCCGGCCGGGGATGCGGTACGCGCCGTCGACCGTGAGCGAAGTACGCAGCACCCTGTCGCCCAGGTCGGGGATCTGGGCCAGGCTCACCTCGTCGTCTCGCGTTTCTTCCAGAAGTCCGAGCATGCGCTTGAGCGAGCCGACCCCGTTGGGGGTGCCCGGACCTCCCGGGTTGAATGGCGAAAGCGATCCAAAGCGGCGGTTCAGCTCGGGCACCTCTTCCATGAGCCCCGGAAGTACGTGCTCCTCGATCGTGTGTCGTTCCTCGGCGTTCAGCGCCGGGTACAGCGTGTCCAGGGCGGCCAGGATCCGGTCGGGGACGGAGACGGCATGCGAGTAGGCTTTCGACAGCGCGTCGGAGTACGCCCCCAGGTTGAGCGACGTGTTCGGCAATCCCAGCCAAACCTCGTTCGTCGGGTTTCCCGACTCGTCGTAGAGGACGCCCGCGTGGCAGGAGGCACACCCCAATCCGGCGACCTCCACGACGACACGCGGGAACCCCCGTCGGGCCACCCCGCGCAGCATGCCTACCGGCCCGTCCGCGAACCCTGGGTAGGGGGCGCCCTCCCAGTTGCGGATCGTGTCCGGCGTCACGAACCCGAACTCACGGAGGATCGGCAAGATCGCCTCGGGTTCGAGGGGAATGTCCTCCCCCAGCGCGCGCCGGTTCACCAGCAAGGCCGCTACCGCGACCTTCCACGGGAGCGCGTGCGTTTCGAGGGCATCGGTGTTGAGCGTGCCCAGATCGTCGAGCGCGAAACGCACCATCCCCGACGTCGCGCCGTACGTCTCCGGGAGGGACTCACCGAGCGCCGTGGACTCGCCTTCGGCGTACCCGCGCAACAGGCCCGAACACCCGTTGGAAGCGAGGACCGCGATGGTCAGCAAGGTAGTTGGCACGGGCCGTCGCATGTCACGCCTCCAGAGGTTTCTTGTACAGCGCCAGGTCGTGGAGCTTCGTGGCGCCCAGTTTCTCGACGAAACGCAGGCTCGGCCCGTTCTGGTCGGAGACCCACGTGATGCCGAGGCGTGAGTATCCGGACTCCTTGAGGGCGCGGACGACGCGGTGCAGCATCACGCTGCCGAGGCCCTCGTTCCGCAGCGCGGAAGCCACGCCCGAGAAGACGATCACGGCGCGGTCGCGACGCCGACGATGGCGCAGGTATCGGCTGGGCGTCCACGGCCTCATGCGGGACCGCGTGCTCCGCAGGAAGGGGTTCAGATCGGGAATGCAGACCATCACCCCCGCCGGCGCGCCTTCGTAGTCGGCCAGCACGGACAGCCTCGGATCCACGATCCACGTGAGCGGCCCGGCCTGGAAGTCGAACTCGGCTTTCGGCACCGGCACGAAGTGCGGATTGTCGGCGAAGCTTTCGTTCAGGAGCCAGCGAACGCTCTCGCTGCGGCGCCGGAACCCAGGTCGGCCGAGACTGGTCCAGGCGAGCGCTCCCGAGTTCAAGAGGCGCTCTTGCCGCGGGCCCATGAGCGTCGCCGGGTCGAACTCGGCGAGCTCGAGCTCGAACGTGGACATCGGGAAGAAGGGCCCGTACCCGGCACTTTCGAGCATCCCCGGCAGGTGCGGCGGGGTCCAACACATCGCGCTGTACGGGCGGCGGGCGTACCCGCTCGTCATCACCCCGATCTCCTGCACCGACGTGAGGTTGAAGTTGCCCGCGATCTCCTCGCAGCCCCGCTCGCGCACCCAGCTTTCGGCCGCTTCGAGGAGCAGTCGGCCGGCGTCCTCGTCGTCCGCGACGTCGAAGAAGCCGAAATAGCCCCGCTTCAGGCCGAACCGGCGGTTGGCGTCGTGGTGCACGTGCGCGCTGATTCGGCCTATCGGCCGGCCGCGCCGATAGGCGGTGAAGGTCGTTCCGTCGCCGGCCTCTCCGAAGAACGGATTGCGCCGCGGATCGAGCAGCCTGCGCAGGTCGCTCGCCATGGGCGACGCGTACGGCCAATCGTCGGGGTACGCTTCGAACGGAACGCGGAAGAATCCGCCGACGTCGCGCTCCTCCAATCGGTAGGTCGGTTGCACGGTCATCCTCCGGGCGTGGGGGGCGGCGTCGCGGACCCAGGGAGAGCGTCGTCGTGGCACGGCCGCTCGATCCGCCCGTTCCACGGATCCAGAAACCAGCCGCGGTGATCGGTACTGGTCGGGCGGCCGAGGAGGCACGACAGAGCTTCCCCGGCCATGAGCTGGCCGGCCGTCAGCACCACCGGGGCGAACGAGGGGCGTGCCCGCAGTCCGTCGAGCACCTCCACCGCCACGCGCGCGTCGAAATGGGCGAGCGCGGAGGTGTGGGTGATCACGAACTCGATCTCACGACGGGCGCACTCGGCTATCTCCCGAGCGGAAAGCGTGGCCGGGTCGCGCCCCAGGGAGGGGAAGTCGAGTCGCTCCTCGGGCCTCGGATCGTCGGGCCCCACGCGGATGAGGGACGGCATGGGGGCGGTGTAGGCGTCTATGACCGCGACTCGGTGTTCCCTGGCCTTACGGTAGAGCTGAATGGCGGCGCGGACGTCGTCCATGCCGTTCACGACGAGCGGATAGGCGGGAAGGATCTCGTCGAGCCTGTCGACCCAGTCGTCGCCCCATGTCGCGACCCGAGCCTCGGGATTCAAGAGATGTACGTGGTCGCGGGCTACGAGCGCCTTTTGCTTACCCACGGTGTCGAGCGTGGCCAGCAACTGGCGGTTCAGGTTGGACAGCTCGAAGCGATCCGGGTCCGTGATGGCGACGTTGCCCACGCCGGCGCGAACAAGGGCGATCAGCGCGGCGCCGCCCATGCCCCCGACGCCGCACACGAACACCGCGCCCGCACGCAGCCGTCGCTGGCCCTCGGCGGTGACGAAGCCAGCGTTGCGCTCGGTCATGACCGAGTAGTCGAAGTCGACGAATGGAGCGCCGTTCATGCTTCACGTGGCCGGGTTCGGGTCGGGGCGCGGCCCAGGTCCCTGGCGTTGGGAGCCACGGTGGCTCTCCCGGCGAGAAAGCGGCGCACGCAGCCCCAGGCCACGCGCGCCGTGAAGCGGCCGATCTGCAGGACATCGTCCCCGCGCTCGTAATCGAGTTCGCGGTGACACCAGGCGTTGATCGCCGGGTTCCTGTGCTTCGGCGCCTCGAAGTAGCTCTTCTTCAGGTGGTCGGATCCGCCGGTGTAGGCGTTCGTGATGACGAAGCGCCGCTCGTCGAAACCCGCGTCCTCGCCCACTCCGAACGCCGACCGGTGTCGGCGCATGATCTGCCGGGCGATTCTGACGTGTGCAGACGTCGGCGCGCTGCCAGGGGCCGGGTGCGCGTGCGCCAGGGTCTGGGCCACCATGCCGGCGATGGCGGGGACCTGAGTCACGCTGCTCACCCAGACCGAGCGCCCGCCCCTGCGCGCCAGGACCAGCGCGATGCTCAGCCCGTAGGACAACCGCGAGAGGCCCCTGCCGCGATGATCGGAATCGAGAACGAGAAGCCCGAGGTGCAGCACGTCCTGGCTGGCGCCGTCGAGCTCGACGTCCAGCAGCGACATGGCGTTGAAGCCAACGAGGCGGCCGCTGTGTCGATCGCGGAGGGTGGTCAGGATGGCCCGGTTCCAGCGCTCGTCGTCTCCTGAAAGCACGCCGTAGGGGAGCTCACCGCCGCCGGCCGCAGGGGCCGCGACCTCGCGCATTTCCCCGAGTAGGCGCGCGCGTCGGGCGTCGTCCAGCCAACGCCCCGGCCGCTCCAGGATGCGCACGGACACGCCCCGAGCGGTCCCGAGCTCCAGGTCCAGCGTTCTCCAGCCCAGCCGATGCATGCGGATCATGGCCGCCTTCCGAGTGTGCGTTCGTTGCACACCCAACATGGCGCGGGCGCGATCGTGGATGTCTACGTAGGGTGACGTAGATGGGGCGGGCAGATGACGTAGGCGCGCGGAGCGCTCGACCTCGCTCCGCTCGACTGCGGGTTTGCCGCCGGCCCCTGCGCTCTACGATCTTCGGCGCTGCCTTGAAATCCTCAGATACCGGGAGCGACGGGTGATGCCCCAGCCGAAACGCCGTCAGTCGGCCTACTGGCGCCGCAACCTGCGCTACGTCGGCGCGCTGCTCGTCGTCTGGTTCGCGGTGTCCTACGGCGCAGGCATCCTGTTCGTGGAGCAACTCGACCGGATCCGCATCCCGGGCACCGGTTTCCCGCTCGGTTTCTGGTTCGCGCAGCAGGGATCCATCTACGTCTTCGTCGTCCTGATCTTCATCTACGTGCGCCTGATGAATCGGCTGGACCGGGAGTTCGGCCTGGACGAGGACGGCTCGTGAACGTCCAGGCCTGGACGTTCACGCTCGTCGCGCTCTCCTTCGCGCTGTACATCGGCGTCGCGATCCTGTCGCGGGCCGGGTCCACGCGCGACTTCTACGTGGCGAGTGGCGGGGTGCCGCCGCTCGCGAACGGCATGGCCACGGCGGCCGACTGGATGTCCGCCGCGTCGTTCATATCCATGGCCGGCCTGATCGCCTTCCGGGGCTACGACGGCTCCGTCTTCCTGATGGGCTGGACGGGCGGCTACGTGCTCCTGGCGCTGCTGCTGGCGCCCTACCTGAGGAAGTTCGGCGCGTACACCGTCCCGGACTTCGTGGGCGATCGATACTACTCGCAGACCGCGCGCATAGTGGCCGTGGTGTGCGCGGTGTTCATCTCGTTCACGTACGTGGCGGGGCAGATGCGCGGCGTCGGCATCGTGTTCAGCCGCTTCCTGGAAGTGCCGGTCCACGTGGGCGTCATGATCGGCATGGGCATCGTCTTCTTCTACGCCGTGCTGGGCGGCATGAAGGGGATCACCTATACGCAGGTGGCGCAGTACTGCGTGCTGATCTTCGCGTATCTGGTGCCGGCGATCTTCCTGTCGCTCCTGATAGCCGGCAAGGCGATCCCGCAACTGGGGTTCGGCGGCGTGGACCAGGCCAGCGGAACGTTCCTGCTCGAGCGCCTGGACGGACTGCACGCGGAGCTGGGGTTCGCGGCGTACACGTCGGGGGTGAAATCGACCATCGACGTGCTGGCCATCACGGCGGCGCTCATGGTCGGGACGGCCGGCCTGCCGCACGTGATCATCCGCTTCTACACCGTCCCGCGGGTGCGCGACGCGCGGGCGAGCGTCGGCTGGGCGCTGCTGTTCATCGCGCTGCTGTACACGACCGCGCCGGCGGTGGCGGCGTTCGCCCGGACCAACCTCCTGAATACCGTCTCGGGCCGGCCGTACGCGGAGGTCCCCGAGTGGTTCACGACCTGGGAATCGACGGGGCTCATCGCGTACGAGGACCACAACGGCGACGGGCACATCCAGTTCGTCGGCCCGGACGCCACCGACCCGGCGGGCGAGCCCGTGCGCAACGAGCTGACCATAGACCAGGACATCATGGTGCTGGCCAACCCGGAGATCGCGCGCCTGCCCAACTGGGTGGTGGGGCTGGTGGCGGCGGGCGGGCTGGCCGCCGCGCTTTCCACGGCGGCAGGCCTCCTCCTGGTGGTGTCGTCGGCGGTGAGCCACGACCTGCTCAAGCGCGCGCTGCGACCCACGATCAGCGAGCGCGGCGAGTTGATCGCGGCGCGCGTCGCGGCCGGCGCCGCGGTGATAGTCGCGGGCTACCTGGGGATCGATCCTCCCGGGTTCGTGGCGGAGGTCGTCGCGTTCGCGTTCGGGCTGGCGGCTTCCTCGTTCTTCCCGATCCTGCTGCTGGGGATATTCTCCCGGCGCATGAACCGGGAAGGCGCCATCGCCGGCATGGTCAGCGGGATCACGTTCACGGCGGCCTACATCGTCTACTTCAAGTTCGTGAACCCCGCCGCCAACGTCCCGGAGAACTGGTGGTTTGGCGTCTCGCCCGAGGGCATCGGTGCGCTGGGCATGCTCGTCAACTTCGGCGTGGCCCTTGTCGTTTCCGCGCTCACGCCGCCGCCACCGGCGCACGTGGGCGCCCTGGTGGACTCCATCCGGGTGCCCTCGGGGGCGGGACCCGCGCACGAGATTTCCGCCTAGGCGCACGAGAGGGCAGTGGAAGGCTGGGAGGAGGGGAGGCTGGCCGTCGCCGCCCTGCACGGGCGACGACGGCCGACCTGAGTCAGAAGGGTAGCGTCGTGCCGATCGTGAACGTGCTCTCGTTCATCGTGGTCCGGCTCTGATTGTACTCGGTGCCCAGCAGGTGCCCGGCGTCCGGACCTAGCGCCTCGTGATCGGACGTGTACACGTAGGAGGCGTCCAGCGGGAAGCCCCACAGCGTCCAGCCCACTCCCGCGGTCAGGGCCCGCGTGCAGATCGCCGGGAAGGTGATGAACACGGTGTTGTGCGGCACCGGGTTCTCGCCATAGATGAAGCCCGTGCGCAGCGCGGTCGAGCCCAGCGCGTACTCGGTTCCCAGCTTCACCGTCCACGTGTCCTGCCAGTGCAGCGGGAAGGGATAGGTGAAGCTCCCGTCGGCCGGGTCGCCGTTCACCATGAGGTTGATGTTCGCGTTCTCGCCGCCGGTGAGCCTGAACGGCATCACGTCCTCGGCGGTCGACCAACGCCTCCATTCGGCTTCTCCGGATACCTTCCATGCGCCGGTGAGAGGCACGCTCATGCCCAGGCCGGCGGTCATGGGCAGGGTGATGGTGGTGGCCGCTTCGTACGCGGCGGCCATACCCACCGAGGGATCGATGCCGGCGGCCGCGAGCTGGTCCAGCACGGCGGCCTGCGCCTGCCCGAGATCCTCCTGATAGGCTTCCGCCCGCGCCGACACCATTGCCATCATCATCTGCCCGAATTGCGCGCTCATGTCGATCAGCGCCCCGCCACCATCCACCTCGAGAGCTCGCTCGGGGGCCCAGGACGCCGACACCGCGAAGCCGGAGGCACGTCGGTAGCCGATGCCCAGATCGGCCGCCCAGGTGAATCCGGAAAAGCCTTCGGAGTTGCCGTAGGCGGTCAATTCCGTGAACTGCTGGAACAGCGGGCCGTATACGGCCGGGTCCAGCCCCGGAATCGCGGCCATGCCCTTCGCTGTGCTAGGCGGCATCGAGAACGGCATCCGGAAGTCGCGAATCTGGCCGTAGACGAGGCTCGCGCTGGCTCCCACCGAGAGTCCGGGTGCCAACTCGTAGGCGACCGCCGGGCCCGCCTTCGCGGCTGCGAAGTAGCTCTCGTAGTCGATGAGATCACCGGTGGATCCGCTCAGCAATTCATGCTTCAACTGAAAGTCGGAGCCGAAGCCGCCGATGGGCTCGAAACCCACCGCCCAGGCCAGGTCGCCAAGCGGACGTCCCACGAAGGCGACGCTGCCCAGGGGGTACACGTGCCGCGTACCGTCCACCCTGGTGTTCGCCGCGTTCTCGAACGTTATGGAGGGCAGGAAGGGCGCCGCGTTGACCTCCAGCATGGCCCGGTCGAAGGCCGCGAGGCCCGCGGGATCGCGGAAGAGGCTGGAAGGCAGAGCCGGTTGGGCGCGGGTTACACACCCCTGGCCGGCGGCGCGCGCGGACATGCAGTGGAGAACGTAGCCGTTGGTCTGGGCCGCCGAGGGCGCGGCGACCAGACCCATCGCGAGGGCGGCCAGCACGGTGCCGGGCCGCATCGCTCTTGTATTCATCAGATCCTCCTGATTGTGGCGTTCGACGACGGAGGGTGCGGTCCCGCGCGCCTCCTCCTTCGGACTCAGGTGGTTCAGACGAAAATGATCTGAGCACCCTCCGTCTTTTCGTAAAACTCCATCGCCGTGATCACATCGTGGACCTGCGGTATCAGGTCCTCTTTCGTGAAGCCCATCATGTCCATGGCCATGTGGCAGGCATACAGCTCCGCGCCCGACTCCTCGAGCGTCTCGAGCAGCTCCCGCACCGGTGGCACTTCGATCGCGTCGATCTGCTTGCGCATCATGCGGCCCGCCATGGCGCCCATTCCGGGCAATCCGCTCACCATGTGCGGCATGTGCATCGCCGGGTTACCGACGATGCCCGGCTGGAGCTTGTCCACGGTCTTCTCACGCACCACATCGAGGCCCCAGAAGGTGAAGAAGATCATGGCGTCTATGTCCATCATGCGGGCGGCGTTGGCCATGATGAGGCCGGGGTAGGCCATGTCCAGGCTGCCCTTCGAGCAGATGATGGCCACCTTGCGCCGCGCCGGTGCTTCTCCGGTTGCCGGCGCGGCCAGGCCTGTTTCCATCCGCGGATCGGTCATTGTCGTGCTCATGGTCAAACCTCCTCAAACGCAGCTCTTGGGCTTGCCCAGCCCGGCCAGTCTGGCCGCCAGCATGCCGGGACCCTTGGGGAAGAGCCGGTACATGTCCTTGGGAGAAATCTCGAGCTCCTTGGTGATGCGACGCAGCCCGGGAGCAACTCCCATGGGGCCCGCGTCGGAGCGGCAGAATTCGATCACTTTCCAGTGGTCGCCGTCGAGGGGGCCGATGCCCACCTGCGCCGCCAGGGTCTCGGCCACGTCGGGCGACCAGTCCGCGGGGTCGACCAGGAATCCGTCGGCGTCGAGCGGAACGGTGCGGTCCCCGACCACCATCCCCCGGCCGTCCGGTCCCGTCCTGGGAGCGGTCGCCGGGGTCGATGAGACCGCCGCTTGCGCAGGCCGCGCCATAGGAGCGGCCGCCGGACGGGCGCGCTCGCGCGGAGGCGCGCTCGTGGTGGGGGCGATCGCCTCACCCGGGGTGACGGGATGCGCGCCCTCGCCGAGCGCCTCCAGGATCGCGAGCGCCGCGCCCAGGCCGCGCCGGACGTGCGGCTGGCGCAGCTTCCTGGCGAGAGCGAACGCTGTCGGCGGCGTCCCCGTGCGCGCTTCTCGCAGCGCGCGCACGGTGCGCTCGGACAGCGTCGCCATCTCCGGCCCCGTGAGGTCGCCCAACATGCGAACCGCCAAGCCGGCGTTCATGGCCAGGTCCCGCAGATCCGCCGGGGCGACCTGTCGCGCCGCGAACGCGGCCGCCGCCGCGCCTTCCCTGGCGGTCTCCAGGACGCCGTTCTTCTCCAGCTCCCAGAGCCGGTCGGCGGCCAGGCGCACCGCGCCGTTGGCCGCGGGCATCATATCCGCCACCATCTCTTCCGCCTCGCTGCGGCGTCGATCCAGCAGAGCGATCGACGTGGTGAGGCGATCGA
Organism: Gemmatimonadota bacterium; assembly: GCA_039715185.1. Lineage (NCBI taxonomy): Bacteria > Pseudomonadati > Gemmatimonadota > Gemmatimonadota bacterium. The sequence goes on along the minus strand of JBDLIA010000006.1, from coordinate 5,745 downwards.
GCTTGTCGTTCAGTCGTCCGAGTTCTTCGCGCAGCCCTTCCGAGCGCTCGGCTTCGGTCGACCAGGGCATCGACTCGTTCATGGTCAGGTCCACTTCCCCGCCATCGGCATGGCCGGCCCGACGGCGCTGAGGTCCGCACCCCTCATCAGCAGATTCCAGTAGACGCTGCGGAAGGCCAGCTTGCCCCAGTGGTTCGCTTCGCTCTCGGCGAGCAGCGAGAGGGGGCCGAGGCCGGGGAGCGGGAACTTCCCTGGCAGGGGTTCCGTGTCGTAGTTGAAGTCGAGCAGCACCGCCTTGCCGAAGCCCGTCTCGATGAAGCAGTTCGCGTGGCCATCGAAGGCGGACACCGGCTCGCGGCCGCCCACCCACCTGAGCACGTTGTCGAACAGGATCTCGGACTCGAAGTGGGCCACCGATCCCGCCTTCGACGTCGGCACGTCGGTCGCGTCGCCGATCACGAACACGTTGGGCCAATCCCGCGCGACCAGCGTGTATGGATCGGTGGGCACGAAGTCCAGGTCGTCTCCCATGCCGGAGCGGGCGATCACCTCGCTGCCCCTGTGGATCGGGACGGTGACGAGCATGTCGAACGGCACCTCCCTATCATCCCAGCTCTTCAGCACGCCGGCCGATCCATCGACCGAAGCGGCGGCGAAATCGGGTTCGATCTCGATCTCCTTCGTGCGCAGGAGGTCCGCCAGGGCCGCGGAGGCGCGAGGCTTGGTGAAGGCGTCCGAGAGGGAGGTCACGTAGGTCAGCCGGGTCTTCTCCCGCAGCCCGTTCTCCCGCAGGTACCAGTCCGCGAGGAAGGCGAACTCCAGGGGGGCCACGGGGCACTTGATGGGCATGTCGGTCATGTGAACGACGAGCTGCCCACCGTCGAAGCGCTGCAGAGACCGGCCGAGCGCCTGGGCACCCTCCAGCGTGTAGAAGTCGAAGACGCTGTCTCGCCAGCCGGCGGCCGTCATGCCTTCCGTGTCCTCCGGGGCGATGCGGCTTCCGGTGGCGATGATGAGGAGGTCGTAATCCAGGGTCCTTCCGCCCGCCATCCGTACGCGGTTCTGCTCCGGCTCGATCACGTCGATTTCGCCGAAGACCATCGCTACGCCGGAGGGAATGAAGCGAGATCGGGGCTTGAAGAGGTCCCGCTCGTTGTACATGCCGAAGGGCAGGAAGAGCAGGCCGGGCTGATATATGTGCCGGTCATCCCGGTCGATGACGGTGAGGCTCCACTCGTCGGGATCGAGCGCCCGACGGAGCTTCGCGGCCATCATCGTCCCGCCGGTTCCGGCGCCGAGAATCACGATGTTCTTCACTGGTCTCCTCCGCGTTGGGAGGACTGTTTTTCGGTGTCGTCGGGATGCTGGTTCATGGAAGTAATCTTGTGACGCAAAGGGGATCGGACTGTAGGGGAGGACCCGACCGGTCGTAAGGTAATTCCCGTTGTTACAGTCGGGGTCGTAGGCTACTGGGGGGCCTCGATCGTTGTACGATGGACGCCCTCGTGACCGGCGCCTGTCCTTACCTCCGGGAATCCCTCTCGGAGTCGACGGCAGACCCGGCGCGGGCGCGGAATCTCGACACCGGAGAACGATGATCGATTCGCCCACCAGATTCGCGGCCGGACTGGCTTTCGTTGCCTCGGCGCTTGGCGCCAGCGCGTCGCCCGCTTTGGCCCAGGAGCAGGAGGAGGTCGATACGCGCTACGCCCCCAGCCCCGCATTTCCCTTCGGCCGGCCCAACCCCGAGGCGCCGCCCGAGCTCGGCCAGTTCGCGTTCTTCATCGGCGAGTTCGACTGCGTGGACTCGGTGAGGCAGGCGGATGGATCTCGCAACGAGTTCCCGGCGATATGGAACGCGCGCTACTTCCTGAACGGCTTCGGCATCCAGGACCACTACTGGACGCCGACGTTCTTCACCTCGAACGTGCGCATCTTCGATTCGGAGACCGAATCCTGGCGCGTGACCTTCTTCCGCATGCCGGGCTACCAGAGCAGCGCGTGGCAGGGGCGGCAGGTGGGCGACGAGATCCACATCCGCCGAGAGGGCCGCACTGAGGGCCCAGCGCTGACCTTCCACAACATCACCGACCAGGGCTTCGACTGGCACTCCGGCGGCGACGACCCTGGTTGGACGTCGAGCTGTAAACGCAGGCGCTGACGCCGACCGGCCAAGCGGCGGCGGTCGGGGTCACACGTCCCGGTCGGGTTTCAGCGCACCCGCACGACCAGCAGGGCGACATCGTGTTCGGGCGTGACCTCTGTGCCGTCGCCTCGCGTCAGCGACAGAAGCTGGTCCTGCGTGCCGGATGCGACGAACTCGAACAGGTTCGAAGACGTCTCCCAGGTGGGCAGATCCCAGGTGCCGGCGCCGAAGCCGACTCTCGCAATGAACGGCGGCCAGGTGACGCCAGCCGGATCGCTTTCGATGATGTCGCCGAAGTCGTAGCTCTGGAATCGGTGCGCCGCCGCCGAGCGGGCGGCCGGCTCGTCGTCCACGAGCGCGGCCTCCATCAGCTCCGTGAAGAGGGAGGCTATCGGTCTACCGGTCTCCGCCTCCAGTCCCGCGACGCCACCCGAAACGGTGTTCAGCCGCCGCATGAGACCATGCGGGTCACCGGCTCCGTACTGATCCAGCACATAGCGGTGGAACAGCCAGGACGCGCCGTAGAAGGATGAGCCGTTAGGGTTGGGGTTCGGATCCCCCGTGATCCCCGAGAACGGCGCAGCGGCCAGATAGTTATATCCGGTCACGGTCGCGGCCCACATCAGGTAGGACGGGTCGTCCGGAACGGGCCGCTGTCCGGCTACGTAGACATCCGCGGCTCCGATGCGCTGTGTTGGCGCCACGCCCGCGGCGTGCCGGCTGGCGAGCTCCGAGGCCAGCACCGCCGTGCCCTCTTCGATCCAGGGGGCGCGGTGAGGTTCCCTGCCGCCGTAGGTGAACCAGCCGCCGCTACTCACGTGCTTGGCTTCGTGCGCGAAGAGCGCCTTGCCGGGCGCGCGCACGTAGATGATCTCGCTCTCGTTGCTCGCCGGGCAGCTCGCAAACCCCTCGACCGCGTGCTCTGGACGCGGGACCAAGTCGCAGAACGCCACGAAGCCTATGGCCCCACGCATCCAGTCGAGTCTCAGTTGCAGAGCCACGAGGCGGCCGTTGCCGTCCAGGTCTCCGACCTGCTTGTCCAGGACGTTGCCCGCGTCGTCGGTGAACACCTGGACCGTCCCGGGTGGCCCGTAGCCCCCGAACGCCTCCGTTAGCACGGGATGGGAATGCAGATCGTGATACGCCAGGACCTCCTGGATGTCCTGGTCGGAGTACCGGGTGCCGCCCGCGGCCACGAGTCCGTCCTCCTCGTAGTACGCGACGGTCTCCGAGAAAGCCCTCAGCGTAGCGCCGACGGTGACGAGCTGGTCTGCGTCGCCGAACACCAGGAATTCACGGTGAGGAGCCGGGTCGGCGAGAAGCGCGGCGTGGGTACCAGTCGCGTTCACACGCGGTCGGAACGAGCGGCCGACGGCCTCTATGGTCTCCTCGTGGTACCACCCGGTCGTGGGATCGGGCGCGATCTGGAGAGCGACCGACCCGTCGATTTGCGGAAGCTGGGGCTCATCGACACGCAGGCCGGCTCCCATGGCCGCTTGACCCTCCGTCGCGGCGTTGAGCGCCAGTCCTCCGGCCACTTCGCGAGTCCAGATGCGATCCTGGCCGCGTGCCATCACGCCCACGCGGTATGTGCCCGCGTCGGACGCCGGCAGCAGGGGTGGGCACGGGTTGGGGTACGTGGTGATATCGACCTCGCCCACGGCCAGCAGCAACGCACCCTGGCAAATCCGGGCGTCGTAGGCGCGCTCGCCGCCGATCCCGTCGATGTCGGTCGCGCGAATCGTGAACGGGAACACGCCATCCACCGTCGGAACGCCGCCGAGCACGCCGTCCGCCGACAGGTCGAGTCCCGGGGGCAGGATCCCCGCGGTGACCGACCACGTATAGCCGGTCTCCTCGGCTCCTCCTCGCGCGGTCATGCTCACGTCTACCGCCCTCGTCCGCCGCATCACGGGCAGGTCGGTGAAGATGCGGACGCCGTCGAAGGCGTTGGCGGAGATCACGACGGCCGTCACCCTGCCCTGTCCGTCGTCCGCCATGATCTCGAGTCGTTGCTGTCCGACGACCGAACCGAGGGTCCAGCGGCCGGCTAGCTTCCCATCGGCGCCGGTGAACTGGCCCTCGGGAGCAATAGTGCCGTTGCCCGACACCACGGTCCAGGTCAGCGCGAGCCCTCCGTATGGCTGGCCCTCGTCGTCGAGGACCTCCACGACGATCGGCGCGGCGAGCTCACGTCCGACCGGGCCCTCCTGGCCACCCCCCGTCACCGCGCCGAAGCCTCCGAGCGCGGGCTTTATCGCCGTGACCGAGGCCTCGGCCGCGTGGGTCCCAGAAGTCACCAGAAGCCGCTGGGGGCCGGCTTCGAGTCCCAGCGTCCAGGCGATGGCGACTCGTCCGTCGGCGCCGGTGACGTTTTCGCCTTCAGCGACGGTGCCGGCGCCCTCCACGACGGTCGTGGTGACGGAGATGCCGGGCATCGGCCCGCCGGTCTGGTCGAGCGCTACGGCCGTGACGTCGAGTGTCTCGAAGGTGCGCGCGCTCGCGGGTACGCCTTCCAGCAGAAGCGTCGTGAGCACGGGATCCGGCGGAGGCTCGACAACGGTCAGGATCGCCTCGGCGAACTTGCTGCCCGACGACGCACGCAGCTGGTGCACGCCAGGGCTCGCCCCGACGTTCCAGACCGCGCTGACGCTGCCGGACGCGTCGCTGACGGCCGACGCGGGATCCGCGGTGCCGCCTCCCGCCATGACGTCGAATCGGATCGACATGCCGGAGAGCGGCCGGCCGCCATCGTCCCTGATGACGACGGTGAACGGCACCGAAGAGCCAGTGGACGAAGTCGACGGGATGGTCGAGAACGTCAGGCTGCCGACCGTGGGCGTGGGATCCGGCGGGGTTCCCTCATCCCCGCAGGCTACGCCGGCGATGCCCGCCGCGATCAAGAGCATTAGTGCACGTACACGAACAGTCCGTTGCGCACCCATTTGGCCTTACTCGGCTACATGGATATCGCGTACTGGCGGTACGGAAGCTGTTCCTCCGATTCCAATGATTGAGCCGGTTGCTCGTTGCGCCTAGAGGGAATCTCCCCACAGGTGGAGCGGAAGGTGCCCACGGGCCGCGGCCTCAGAAAAGCTTCGCCGCCGCCCAGAAGCCCAGGAAGGTGCCGATGGCGTTGCCGAGCGAGCCGATGAGAATGCCGGGCACGACCAGGTCCCCGCGTCCCAGGCTGCGCGCCACGGCCAGAGCCGAGGTGCCTCCGCCGATGTTGGCCTGCGAGGCGACGGCCGCGGTTTCCGGATCGATACGCAGCAGGCGCGCGCCCGCGAAGGTGTGGGGATGCACCGGCCAGCCCGCGGCAGGTACACAAACGTCTTGACAAAAAAAATTTGTCAAGACATTATGGAGCCATGACGACGACGAGCGTGACCACCGAGCCGACCCCGATCGCCTTCCTGGAGGGCCTGGAAGGCGCTGTGCTGCTGAGGGATCCCGAACGGCGCAGGCTGGTCGAGGAGCTGCGTGAGCTGCCCGATTCGGCGGCCGGCCTGGCTCAGCGCCTGGGTCAGACCCGCCAGCGGCTGAACTACCACCTGCGGGCGCTGGAAGAGGCCGGGGTGCTGGAGCTGCACCAGGAG